>JBBYJM010000091.1:0-4588 GCA_043196275.1 Thermoplasmata archaeon | reverse complement strand
CGGCGGGCCTCACGGTCCGGGAAACAGCGCGAACGGACGCCTCCCGGCCATTTGTTGTGCCTATGATAATTTTTAACCAGCCGGTGCCACTCCCGCAATCCGCAGCCCGCGTCGGGGCTGGTGCGCGTCTCCGGTCGAAGCGTCGCCCAGAGTGGACCGTGCTGCCGTCTCGAGGGGACACCCTCTGCGCAGGCCGCGCATGGCCACGGTCCGCCATCTCGAAGGGCGGGTCCCCGGCCGCACAGATCCACGGGACAGGGCAGCCCCTCCGCCCCCGGGGGCAGAACGGCATCGCGCGTCATGGCTTCGAGCGCCGCCGGGAGGACGCACTGCGCCGCCACAGCCCCAGGAAGCCGGCTTGGCTGGGGCCGGGCCCGTCTCACTCTCCACCCCGTCCTGCCGAACGCCGTGAGACGGTTGTTGGGACTGCCCCAAGACTCCCGCAGGTACTGTCGGCGAGCATCCGGGTTGCTATGATGCGGTATTAACTGTAATGCCGCCCTGCCACCGGTCGATGCGTGACCGACACGACAGGCTGGCGGAAGGGCGGACTGACGTGAAATCGTTCTATGGACTGGTGCCGGTCGTGGCGCTGGTCGCCGCTTTAAGCTTGGCGGGCACGGCCTTTTCGCAAACGCTGGAATCGGCCAGCTACGTGCAGCGGGGAACCGATCTCGTGTGGACGATTACCCTGGACAATTTGACCCTCGGTGACAACATCATGTTCTCGGCGGGCCCCAGCCCCAGCGATCTCTATCCCTTGGACCTCGTGGACGGTCAGACAGCCCTCTTTGGCATTGGCCGCACCACCCAAACGTATGTGTTCACGTCGCTCGAGCCGACGCAAGACGGGACCCCCGTGGCCCTCTTTTATCTGCAAGGCACGGAGCTCAATACGGCGGTGCCCGCTGTGCCGCCGCAGTTCCCGACCAATATCCTCAGTCTGAATGCCACCGGGCAACTGCCGGAGGTCCCGTTGGCGCTCGGCCTCCCATTGATGGGACTGGCAGCCGCCGCAGCGGTCACGATGCGTCGACGGCACGGCGCGTCCCTGGGGTAGACGGCAGCCGACCCCGGGCACGGGTCCGTTGCCGCCACCACAGGGCGCCGTGAGCAGGCACCGGCGAAACTCGGGTGGGCGACGGCGGCGGAGGAAGCGCCATGCCTGCTCCGCTGCGGGGACGTCGCGGTGGGCGCCGCGCTCTGCGAGCCCCTGTCGCTTTGGCGGGGCCGCTAGGCTGGCAGCGGCCGGCCGGACACCGCCCAGGGCATCACGGAGCGGCGCGGCCTTTGCCCGCCGCCGTGTGAGGGACCATCGGCGGCGGTCAGGCGCCCCCTTCTCCGTCGATCGCCATCGTGGCCATGTCCCCTGGATGCCACCGTGGGCCGCCCCTCAGGGCGAGACCGCGGGAGGGCTGATATGGCCGCCTCCGTCGGTTGGCACGCAGCCAGGTGGAGGTGCTCCCGGTGAGGCACGCCAGCAGCGCGCCGCGCATGGAGCCGCCGCCCTGACCCCCTACAGCCACCCATGGCGGACCGCGTAGGCGGCTAAGGCGGCCCGACTGCCGACGCCGACCTTTTGAAAGCAACTGCGGAGGTGTCGGTCGACAGTGCGGGGCGAGATGTTGAGCCGTGAGGCGATGTCCCGATCCGTCAGTCCCGTCGCCACCATACCGGCAATCTCCCGCTCCCGCGCCGTCAGCGCGGCGAGGTGTTTGGGATGGCGACCCAGCTCCTGGGGGCCGCCCGGATCCGGGTCCTCTGCGAGGACAACACCTCCCGGATGGGCCGCATCACCGGTAAGATGAAGAAGAAGATGTGGATCCGGGAGGGGGACCTCCTGATTCTCCGTCCGTGGGGATTCCAGGAGGGCAAGGCCGACATCCTGTTTCGATACAGTCGGACCCAGGCGACCTATCTCTCCCGCCGGAAGCTGCTCCCCGCGTCGATGGACCGGTTCGGCACCGGCGATGAGCCGGCCCCTCCCGCTCCGGCCAACTGAGGGTCGATGCCGACGGACGATCGACGTCCGTTTTCCTCCCTCGAGATGGCGGTGGTCGAGGCCAATGCGTTCGCCCTCGGGATCTCGCTCCGCGACCTGATGGCCGCGGCCGGGCGGGCCGTGGCCGAGGAGGCCGCCCTTCGACTGCCTCCCCCGCCGGCCCGGGTTGCGCTGATCATCGGGTCCGGTAACAATGGGGGGGATGGACTCGCCGCGGCTATCGCCCGGAACTCTGGCGGCTCCCTCCTCCCGAGCGATTGCGTGGGGCCGCCGTCCGGGAGTTCTACGAGGCTGCCGCCCGTCAGCTACCGATCCACTCCGGCGTTCCCGAGGTCCAAGAGTTGGCCGAGTTCCCGTTGGTGATCGACGGGATATTGGGCACTGGCCAGATGGGGCCCCTCCGGTCCCCCTATGCGGAAGCGGTCGCCCATCTTCGGCGCTCCCAGCGGCCAATCCTCGCCATCGATCTGCCGACTGGCGTCGACGATCCGGAGGGGATCCGGGCCCAATGGACGGTGGCCCTGACGGGTCCCAAGGCGGAGGCCCCGACCGACCGGTGCGGGACGGTCATCGTCCGCTCCATTGGCATCCCACCGGAGGCCTGGGAGTCGACCGGGCCCGGGGAGTTTCGGGCGCTGACCCCCTGGATCCGGCCCACCCTTCGGGGGCGGAGCGGCCGGCTGCTCATCATCGGCGGGGGCCCGTATGCTGGGGCACCCGCGCTGGCGGGCCGGGCGGCGCTCCGCACTGGGGCGGAGCGGGCCACCCTCATCGTCCCGGGCGGCGTCGCGCCCACGGTCCAGGGGTTTGGGCCGGACCTGATCGTCCGGGGCGTCGGTCCGGCCGGCTGGTGGGCGGCCGATCAGATCGACCCGGTCACCGAGATGATCGACCGGCTGCGGCCCGGGGCCGTGGCCCTCGGAATGGGGGCGGGAGACCACCGGGACACCCGGGAGTTCTTCGAGGGGATCCACCGCTGGCTGACCGCGCACCCCGACCGTCACGGGCCGGTCCTCTACGATGCGGACGCCCTGGCGGCGGTGTCGGATCCTCCTCCGCAGGCCCCGGCCGCGGGCCCGGCCGTCTTTGCGACCCCCAACCTCGGCGAGTACCGTCGGTGGTTTGAGGGAACTCGCGAACCCACCGCCGAGGAGGTCGCGGCCCGGGCCCGGGCCAGGGGCCTGTACCTTCTGGTCAAGGGATCGACCGACTGGCTTTCCGACGGACCGAGGACGGTCCGGAACGAGCACCATTCTTCGGCGATGACGGTGGGAGGGATGGGGGACGTCCTGGATGGGGTGCTGGGTGGCCTCCTGGCGCAGGGCATCGAACCGTGGGTGGCGGGCCGGCTCGCATTGTACTGGGTTGGCGAGGCCGGGGAACGAGTCCATCGCGTCCGGGGGTGGGGCCTGATGGCCAGCGATGTGATCGAGGCGATCCCCCTTGCGGCCGTCGAGGCGCTTGCGGGGAAGGGACCGGCTCAGGCGTAACGGACCCGGCCCCGGATCTCCTTGGCCCGGGCCACGACGGCGCTGTGGCCGTCGGGGTTGCCCTCGGCATAACCGGCGAGGAAGGCCCGCACCAGGGCCTCGCTCTGCGGCACCAGCGACTTGAAATCCTCCTCCACCAGGTGAAGATCGATTCCGAGTTCCTCGATCCCGGGCTGGCGGGAGCCCATCGAGAGATCGAGAAGGGCCGGGGACCCGCCGGGGCCTTCCGGGAACAGGACATTGGAACTCGTCAGATCGCCGTGGGAGATGGAGGCGGCGTGGAGCCGTCCGAGAGCGCGGCCGAACTCGCGGACCGCCCGCTCGAGGATCGCCCGGTCGGCGTTCGGGGCTTCGAGGATCTCCTTCAGGGTGGGCCCGGGGAGCCGCTCCAGGATGATCCGGGCATGGGTCATGTCGACGTCATAGACTAAGGGGGTCCGGACGCCGGCGCGTCGGGCCTCGAGCAGCAGTCGAGCCTCGGTCCGGATCCGTTCCTTGCGGAGCCGATCATCGAACTCCTTGGGCCGGTAGCCCTTCGCCTCCCGGTCCTTGATCAGCACCGGGAATCCCCACCAGTCCCCCTCCCTCAGCGTGGCCTCGGCCCCGCGGGAAACAGTGGTTCCGGTCCGGGTTCCTTCGGTCATGGTCCGTCAGTGCTGGTCCCGCGCCTTGACGACCCGGACCATCGCCTCCCGGGCGATCCGGGCGGCGAGCGCGCTCGTGTTGCCCTGGTCGTAGTGGGGGGAGACCTCCATGATGTCCAGGCCGGCGAGCCGGGGGGCCACCGCATCGATGGCCTCCTTGACGTCCCTGGGGGTGAGACCGAACGGCTCGGGGGTTCCCGTGCCGCCGGCATAGGCGGGATCGATCGCATCGATATCCAGCGAAACATAGATCCGGTCGGTCCGTAGCCGACTGAGGGCCCGGTCCAGCGCCGCCCGGATCCCCTCCCGGTGGATCTCGTGGGCGGTGACGTACGACATCCCGATCTCCCGGTTCTCCTCGATCTCCTCGCGGGAGACCGATCGGACTCCGAAGACCACGACCCGTTCGGCGCCGACCTTCTCGACGATCCGCCGTGAGGAGCAGGCGTGGC
>JBBYJM010000090.1:0-4605 GCA_043196275.1 Thermoplasmata archaeon | reverse complement strand
GGCGCCGTCGACGCTGAGCCGTCGGTCGTCGCGGGCGGCGATCCGGTAGACCTCGGTGCCGAGGCAGACCTCGACGCCGAGGTTTTGGACCGCCTCGAACAGCCCCCAGACGACCGGGAAGGGGTAGAGGGTCCCGTCGCTCTCCAGGTAGCTGGCGCCGAGGATCCCCGTTGTCGAGAGGCCGGGAACGAGCCGGGCGACCCGCTCCGGCGTCAGCCACTGGGAGGGCAGCCCCTCCTGGGTGACGGTCCGGTGGACCGCCTGGAGCCGCTCGACCTCGGCCGGGGAGTCGGCCAGGAAGAGGTAACCGGACTGCCGGAACCACGGGTTGACCCCGAACTCCGAGCCGAAGCGGCGGTACGCCTCGACCGCTTCGCGCGCGAGCCGGATCGTCTCGGGGGTCTCCCACTGCTGGCGGACCCCGCCGCCGTTGCGGCCGGAGGCGCCGTTGGAGAGGTAGCTGCCCCGGTCGAGGACGACGATCCGGCCCGCCCCGGCCCGGGCGAGCCGGTAGGCGGTGTAGAGCCCGATCACCCCGCCGCCGACGATCGCCACCCGGTAGTCGGTCTGCCGGGGGCCGGTCACGACGACTCCTCCTCCGGCTCCGGGAGCCCCGCCCAGGCGCCGAGCGGTGTCGGGACCACGGGAGGACGCTGGGTGATGTACCCGATCTCGGGGACCGGGCGGTGCTCCAGCACCGAGAGCCAGAGGAGCGCGTCCGGCAGGCAGTAGCGACCTTGGCAGAGGCCGGTGCCGAGCCCCGTGTAGCGCTTCACCGCCTCGATGCCGTGGTAGCCCCGGCGGACCGCCTCCTCGACCTCGTGGAGCAGGACATCCTCGCACGCGCAGGCGACCCACTTTCCGCGCGACCGCCGCCGGGCGGCCAGCTCGACCACGTAGCCCTCCAGCTCCGTGGGCTCCCAGCGCGGGAGCGGCCGAGCCTCCCCGCTCGGCCGGTGGCCGAGGATCGCCTCGGCGACCCGGACCCCATCGGCGATGGGGTCCTCGGGGGGATCCCCGGCGACGTCGCCGACCCCCCAGAGCCCCGGGATCGAGCTCTCCCCGCCGTCGGTGAGCCGGGGGAAGTAGCCGCCCGGCCGGGGGTGCCAGAGGAGCCGGGCCCCCGCCTGGAAGAACAGCTGCGCGTTCGGGAGCCGGCGCAGGGCGAGGATCACCGCATCAGTCCGCCGGTGGAAGGTCGGGCCCGAGCCCCGGCCCGCCAGGTCGACCCCGGTCACCCGGCCGAAGCCCCGGGCCCGCAGCAGGAGGGTGCGGGGAAAGAGCGGGATCGCGTGCGCCGCCGCCCGGGCGACCACCTCGGGCTCGATCGACCCGGGGGCGACGACCGCCCCGATCCACTCGCCCCACCGGTCGATCACCTCGGCGGCCCGAGCGCCTCCGCCGACGACCACCGCCTCCCGGAACGGCGGCCGGTCGGCGCCGGGGGCGAGGGCGAGCGCCCCGTCGGCGGTGAGGACCCCCGGGAGGTCACCGTTGCCGAAGAGGAGGTTCGCATCGTAGCCGCCGGTCGCGACGACGACGTGGCGGGTGTCGATCCGGAGCCCCTCCCCGTCGGGGCCGACGGCCCAGAGGGTGAACGGGCGCTCGCGGGTCGCCGAGGGCGGGGGCAGGAAGGCGGCCGTCGTCCGGTAGAGCCGGAGCGCGCCCGCCGGCCCGGGCCCCGTATCGGTCCGGTCGAGGATCACGGTCGGGCCGGGGGATTCGAGCGCGAGCCGGGCGGCGACCGCCCGGCCGCAGGCGCCGGCGCCGACGATCGTCACCTCCACCTCCAGCCGGCGGGCCGCCGAAGGCGGCGACGGGACGGTCGGGGTCGGAAACCGACCGTACCCCGCGAGCCGACGGACGACCCGCTGGTAGAGCGGTCGGGCGGCCGACGGGCGCAACAGCCCGCGGGTCGTGTCGATCCCCCGGGGGAAGAGGAGGTCGAAGATCCGGCCGAGGTCGAACCGCGGTGACGGCCAGGCGTTCTCGGTCTCGATCCGGTCGTTCGGGCCGGGGCGGTACTGGCAGGCCCGCACGTTCGGCCGCCCATTCACCCGGACCAGGCAGCCGGTGCAGTCGCCCCGCCCGCAGAAGGGGGCCCGGGGGCGGTGGTAGCGGATCGACCGTTGGCGGAAGCCGAGGGGGCCCCCGGGCCATCCGTCCAGAATCGTGGGGGCCGCCGGGTCCATGGGGGCGGCGCCGGGGTCGGCGGCCGGGGAGGTATCCATGCTCCGAGCGGATGCGCGAGTCGGGCCTAATAGGATTCGGTGCCGCCGACCCGCTCCCCCACGGCCCGGGGGTGGGGCGAGCCGAAGGCAGCACGGGGGCTTGCGCGTACTCCTCCTTCCACCAGGTTCCGCACCGGCACCTGGGGACCGCCGACGCGGATCGTCGGGTCCTTACCCCGAGGACCTCCCGGTCAGGGCCGGACCGAGGGTCGATATAGGACCGGGAGTTACCGGTACATTCGAATGCGGATTGCCCCGAAGATCCGACGCTGGCTGACCTCTCCCGACGCCGATCCCAGCGTCCGGTACCGGTACTGGACCCAAGTGGAGGGCCGATCGGCCGGGGACCCGAGGGTCAAATCGGCCCGGGCGGCCATCGGGAAGAAGGGATGGGCGACCCAACTGCTCGAGCACCAGTTCCCGGACGGCCACTGGGTCACTCCCGGCACCGCCGCGGAAGATCTCTACACGCCCAAGTACATCGTCACCAACTGGCGGATGCTGGTCCTCGCCGACCTCGGGCTCACCAAGGCCGACCCGAGGATCGCCCGGCTGGCCGAACTGATCCTCGATCGGTGGGGCCCGGAGCTTTCGGGGCCGTCGGCGGAACTCTGTATCTCGGGCAACACGGCCCGCAGCCTGATCCGGTTCGGCTACAACGACCACCCCGTCCTTCAGCGAACGCTGGACTGGCTCATGGAGACCCAGAAGGCCGACGGGGGCTGGCACTGCTTCAAGTCCCGGACCGGGACCCTCGACGGCTGGGAGGGGCTTTCCGCCTTGGCCGAGATCCCGGAGCCCCAGCGGAGTGCGGCCGTCCGGCGCGCGATCGAACGCGGCGCCGAGTTCTACCTCGACCGGCGGCTGATGCGGGAGGGCCGGGGGCGGTACGCGCCCTGGTTCCGGATCCACTACCCGAACCACTACTACTACGACCTCCTGGTCGGGCTCGGGGTACTCACCCGGCTCGGGTACGGCGGCGACCGACGGCTTCGGCCGGCGCTCCGCTGGCTCCTGGATCGGCGCCGGCCGGACGGCACCTGGGCGCTCGACCGCTCCCATCCCGACCTCGATCCGCCCGAGCCTTGGACCCACCGGGTGGTCTATCCGATGCAGCTCGAACCGTTGGGGATCCCGAGCCGATGGGCCACGGTCGATGCGCTCAGCGTGCTTCGCCGGGTCGAGTCGGCCGGCGGCGTCGTGGAGTGACGCCGGCCCCGGGGGAGGGCGGGGAGACCGCGCGATCGGGGGCCGCCGGCCGTTCCATGAGCCGGGCGGCGTTGTCGTGGAAGATCGCCGACAATTCGGCCGGCCGGAAGCCCAGCCGGCGGACGGCGGCGATGGCCCGGGGCGGATCGTCGAGCGGGTAGTCGCTCCCGAAGACGATCCGGTCGATGCCCACCTTGCGGCAGACCCAGACGAACGATTCGGCGAACGGGCCGTCGGCCAGGAGGGGGGCGGTCGCGGAGAGGTCGATCCAGACGTTCCGGCGCCACCACGGGTACCGGGCCAGGATCTCGTAGACCAGAAGCTGGGGGAACGCCGGCCCGTGAGCGTGGGCCAGGATCAGCCGGGCCTCCGGAACCTCCATCGCGAGCCGGATGAACTTCCCGGGCTGGTCGGCGTCGAACGGGCTGTAGGCGTCGAAGAGGACCGGCAGCCCGAGCGCGGCCGCGGTCCGGACGACTCGGGTGACCGCCGGGTCGGCGACATCGAACCCTTGCGTGTTCGGGTGCAGCTTGATCCCCCGGGCGCCGGCCGAGGCGACCCGGCGGAGCTCCCTCAAGGCGGCCGGCCCATCGGCCGGATGCACCGAGCAGAACGGCCAGATCCGGTCCGGGGACCCTTGGGCGAGCGCGAGCAGCCGATCGTTCAGCGAGCGGGTCCGGGGGAGGTCGTGGGCCGGCGCCATCACCAGGACGGCCGAGGCGACGAGGTGGATCCCCCGCATCCGCGCCCGGTACTCGTCGAAGGTGTGGGAGCGGTCCGTGATGGGCGGCTCCCCCTCCAGCATCGGGTGGGTGTGGAGATCGATCACCGGGCCCACAGAGGACCGGGGGGATGCACGGGCGCCGGGCATTAGAGTCCATGGCCCACCGGGCTCGGGTATTTAGGCGGCGGCACGGCCCGGGCGCGCATCTATATAGTCTGCGCTACCGTAGCGCCGGCATGCGCGCCTCGGGCGGCTTCCACGGCCGCCGGATCCAGAAGACCGGCGGCTCGACGTTCATCGTCTCGCTCCCGAAGAGTTGGGTCGTCGGCCGGGGCCTCGGCTCGGGGGATGTGCTCTACTTCCGGCCCGCGGCCGACGGGTCGCTTTCGGTCTACCCGGAGGAGGGCGGCGTGGTCGAGGGGGTGCGGCGCGTCGTTCCGG
>JBBYJM010000089.1:0-4611 GCA_043196275.1 Thermoplasmata archaeon | reverse complement strand
CGCCCCACCCGCCTCGAGCTGCTGCGGACGCGTCGGCGGATCGTGCTGGCGCGCCGGGGGCTCAACCTGCTCAAGCTCAAGCGCTCCGCCCTGATCGTCGAGTTCTTCGCCCTCTCCAAGGAGGCGATGCGGCTGCGCGGGGACCTCAAGCAGCGCGTCGCCCGGGGCTACGAGTCGATCCGGCTCGCCGAGATGATGGAGGGCCCGACCCGGCTCGAGAACATCTCGCTGCTCCTGCCGACGGTGCGCCCGGTCGCGGTCACGACGAAGAACGTGATGGGCGTGAAGACCCCGAGGGTCGACCGCGGAGGCTACCGGGCCGTCGACCCCGAGGCGCTCCTCGACCTGCCGACCTCGATCCACGAGTCGCTGAGGCACTTCCAGGGGATCTACGAGGTCGTCCTCGACATCGCCGAGAAGGAGAACGCGCTGCGCCGGCTCCTCCAGGAGATCGAGAAGACCAAGCGCCGGGCGAGCGCGATCGAGAACATGCTCATCCCCCGGCTGCTCGCGACCGTCCAGATGATCAAGTTCCGGTTCGACGAGCTCGAACGGGACTCGTTCAGCATGCTCAAGACGGTGAAGCGGAAGATGAGCGAGGAGGAGGCGACGGCCCTTGCCGGATAGCCCGAACCTCGCCGGCCGGGCCGCGGTCCGGCGGTTCCGCTACCTGAGCGCCGGGCTCTGGGCCCTGCGGATCGGCGTCATCGTGACGGTCCTCTACCTGGTGCTGCGCACCGTCGGGGGGGTACCGTAAGATGAGCGAACCAACACCGCCGCCCGGGAGCCCGAACCCGTCCGTCGAGACCCTGAAGCGGATCCAGATGGAGGAGCAGAGCTGGGCCGAGCGGATCGAGAAGGCCCGGGCCGACGCCGCTGCGGCGCTCGAGCGGCTCCGGCAGGAGACCGAGGCGGTCGTCCACGCCGCCCGCCAGGAGGCGGACCGGGAGCGGGAGAACCAGCTCCAGGCCGCCCGCACGGCGAGCGCGGCCGAGGCCGAGAAGATCCGCGCCGACGGCGAGCGCGCCGCCGCCGAGGCCGCCCAGGGCGGCCGCCGGGTCGCCGACCGGCGCACCGAGATCCTGGCGGCGGTCTTCGGCGACCTGAACGCCTAGATCGGGGGAGGGTCACGGCGATGGGGATCCTGCGGCCCGCGAAGATGGAGAAGATCGGCATCGCCGGTCTCCAGTCGGACCGCGAGGCGATCCTCACGCTCCTCCACGACCTGGGCATCGCCCAGGTCGAACCGCTCTCCGCCGACGCGCTCCACTACCTCACGCCCGAGCGCCCCTCCGAGCCGCAGCGCCGGATCGGCGAGGCCCTGCTGAGGTTCCGCGGGCTCAAGAGCGCCCTCCCCCAGGTCCGGGTGCCCAAGCGCCGCCGGTTCCACAATCTCGAGGAGGTCCTGGCGCTCGCCGCCTCGGTGACGATCGACGACGAGGTCGCCCGGCTGCGGCGCGAGGAGGACCGGCTCGCGACCGAGCGCAAGGCGGCCGAGGACGACCTCGAGATCCTGCGGAAGATACCGTTCTACACCGACCGACTGAGCTATCTCACCTCGGCGTCGGTGGTGAGCTTCTTCGTCGAGGGACCGCCGGAGGCGTGGGACGACCTGCGGGCCCGACTCGGGGAGACCGACGCCCAGTACCTCATGGGCGCGGCCGACCCGAAACGGGTCCGCGCCATCGTCAGCGTCCGGGCCAACGCCGCCGACGCCCTGAACCGGCTGGTCCAGGGCCCGGGCCTCAAGCTGGTCGCGCTGCCCCGCGGTTCGGAGACCCCGATCACGGAGGCGGCGCAGCGCGAGGCGCGGGTGACGGCGATCGACGCCCGGCTCTCGGAGATCCACGCCCGGCTCGGCGAGATCGCCCGGGACCAGTTCGCGACCGTCGCCGCCGTCGAGGAGGCGCTCACGATCGAGAACCGCAAGGCCGAGGTCTATGCGAAGCTCGGGGTCGGCCGGGAGAGCTTCGCGCTCGAGGCGTGGATCCCGCAGCGGGACCGGGCCCACCTCGCCCGCGACCTCGACCGGGTGAGCGGGGGCCGGGCGGTCCTCACCACCATCCCCACCCGGGACCCGCCGCCGACGCTCATGGACAACCCCCGGGGGGTCCGGGGCTTCGAGTTCTTCGTCCGGTTCTACTCCCTCCCCCAGGCCGGCGAGTGGGACCCGACCTTCGTCTTCGCGATCATCTTCCCGATCTTCTTCGGCCTCATGCTCGGCGACTGGGGCTACGGGGTCGCGATCCTCCTCATCTGCCTCTGGATGATCCGGGGCTTTCCGGGCGCCCGGTACCTGCCGAAGTTCGGCCGCAACTTCGTCAAGATGATCATGGGGCCGAATGCGATGCGCCAGCTCGCCTGGGCCCTGCTCCCGGGCTGCGGCGTGGCGATCGGCCTCGGACTCTACTGGGACGAGTTCTTCGGCTACCCGCTCTTCCACAACCTCTTCGGCTACACCCCGGCGATCACCCCGCTCGTCAACGTCGGACTCCTCCTCCTCATCGCCGGCTACATCGGCCTCGGCATGATCACCCTCGGCTTCCTCTTCGGCGCCCTCCACGAGCACTTCATCGGACACAACCGGGGGGCCCTCGGCAAGGTGGGGGGGATCCTCTTCGCCTGGGGGATCGCCTTCTTCGGCCTCGCGGTGATCCGCCACCAGATCAACTTCTCGACGAACCCCTTGGTCTACCTCTACCTGGGGCTCTTGGTCGGCGGGATCGCGCTCCTCTTCGTCGCCGAGGGGCCGATGGGGCTCATGGGGATCATGGAGATCGTGAGCCACATCCTGTCGTACACCCGGCTCATCGGGATCCTGCTCGCCTCGGTCATCCTGGCCGTGATCTTCAACGTCATCGCGGCCGGCCTGTTCCACCGGACGGGATCGCTCTTGGCGACCCCCCTCTTCATCATCCTGGGGCTCATCGTCCTGCTGGTCGGCCAGTCGTTCAACACGATCCTCGGGGTCTTCGAGCCGGGGATCCAGGGCGCCCGGCTGATCTTCGTCGAGCACTTCTCGAAATACTACCACGGCAACGGCCGGGGATTCACGCCGCTGCGATCGAACCGGCAGTACACCGATCCGACCGACGATCCGTCGGCCCCCGCCGCCCCGTAGGACCGACCCCGGAACCGTGGACCCGCTCCGGTCCGCGACGCTCTTTCGGCCCACGAGGCAGGTTCCCATCCCGGGGGGGTGGGCTTTGGGTCGATCCTCTAGCGATGGGCGACATCCGCCCCGCGAGCGCTGGGGGCCCCGACGAGTCGCCGCTTGTGAGCCCAGGGGCAAAGTCGACCCTCCCCCCCGTTTGCATAGTGGCGCGGCCACGAAAGAGGGCTGGCCCTATCGGGGCCTGAGCCAAATCGGCCTCTTGGCTCTGTGACGGTGGTCTTGGCGCACAGTGTCGCGGAACCGCTTCCCTCTCGCCTGTCGTTCCTCATTGCGATAGCGGACCGCCGAGTCGAGCGCCCGGCCCACGGCCTCAGGGGTCGTGTACGTCTCCCCGGCCAGGGCCAGCTTCTGGAGGTCCCCGGCGTGGCACTCCACCGGGTTCAGGTGACTCGCCTGCGTGGGCGTGGGGCACAGTCGCACCTTGTTCGCTCTCGCCCACTGACGTATGGCTGCCGTCCAGTGGTTGCTGGCCCCGTCCCAGATCAAATTGATCCACTGGTCCCGAGGATACTCCGCCCGCACGTCCTTCAGATACTCCAGCCAGTTCGCCGCATGCTTCGTCCGATAGACCCGACCGTACAAGCGCTGGTGAAACGCATTCAGTGTGAGGAAGTAGTAGACCGTCCCGAACTCCCGGTGGTACTCGGCAGGGATTCGTCCGGGACGCTGGTGAGGGAACCACCCCTCTCCGCCGTGCGGAATCAGCTGGATCGGCCCGATCTCGTCGGTCGAGAGGACGACCGGCGGGTTGTGGCGTTTCCGAGTGAGCGGGTCGATCTTCCGCTTCTTCGCCTCGAAGAGCGGGTCGGGGAAGGTCTTCCAGGTGCGGATCGACTGGTGGGAGACCTCGTCCTCGTGGAGGATCACCCGCAGCCACCGCTGATCGATTCGACAATGCCGCGTTGCACCGCCTGCTCGCGCAGGCGGGAGAGGGACCACTGGGCGTAGGGAAGACCGAGGTCGCGAGGGCGACTGAGGGCAAGGGCAACCAGCGCCTTGCGCTGGTCGTCGGTAAACTTCGGGGGACGCCCCGGACCCCACTGGGGCCGAAGCATCGCCATCCCGTGCTCGTTGAAGGCGCGGATCACTCCGCGAATGTAGTCCTCGCTGGCCAGGGCGATGAGCGCGATTCGCGGGGGGGTATTCCCTTGGTAGCTCGCGAGGATGATCTGGGCGCGTTGAACTCGATCGCGTTCTGGCCGTGGCGAACGATACGTCGGAGCTTCTGTCCTTCCTCGAGCGTGAGGTCGCGGACCCGTAGCACCATGCCGACGGGATAGCCAACCCCCGGAAAGTACTATCGGTCAAAGGGTCAGGCATCTTTACCGGCCGCCCCACTAGTCGGTAATTTGGCGGCTCATTTACCCCCGTCGACCCCAGGGAACTGACCATTGGGGGTTCGCGAGAGTCCGGTACCTCATTTCGCGAAATTTCTG
>JBBYJM010000088.1:0-4682 GCA_043196275.1 Thermoplasmata archaeon | reverse complement strand
GCCCAGGCGGCAATAGCCCCGGAGTAGACGAGCCCTGCATGCGGTACGACGATCGCGCGCAGCCGTCGCGCCCCGGTGCGGTGGTGGGCCGGAAGCCCGCCCGGCCCTCGGATCCGGTCGCCAAAGCAGGCCTCGACGAGCTTCGCCAGCGCCGCGCCGTCGGTCGGGTAGAACGATCCGGCGACCGCGGGCGGTCGGGGTGTCGGCACGGGACCTACCCGTCGCCCAGCTCCCGGAGCAGCGCCCGGGCGTCCGCTTCCGATAGTCGGGTCCTGGCCGACTGGTGGAACGGGTTCGGCTCCCCGTAGCGGGGAATGATGTGAAAGTGGAGGTGGAAGACGATCTGGCCGGCTCGGGCTCCCTGGTTGAGGGCGATGTTGTAGTCGGGACTCAACCGATCGGCCCGTCGGCAGACGGTGGCAAGCGCGTGGAAGAACTCTTCGTACTCCGAGCGGGGGAGTTCGGTCAGCCGTGGGACGTGCCGCTTCGGGATGACCAGGAGGTGGCCGCGAGTGAAAGGGAAGAGGTCGAGGAAGGCCAGGCACTTCGCGTCTTCGTAGACGATCCAGGCCGGGGCCCGGCGCGCGACGATCGCGCAGAAGATGCAGTCGTCCGCCGGGCCCTCCTCGGTCACGTCGGTTCCGAAGACGGAGCGGACTAAAGAGTTGTCGAAACGTCGGTCGGATCCCGCTCAGGGGGCCGGGGGGGCCGTCTCGGGGGACTCCGGTGGAGGCGGATCCGGGGGGGTATCTGCGCTCGCCAGTCCCGATGCTGACGCACCCGATGCGGGAGCCGTGACCCCGAGCTTCTGCTCGAGAAAGCGCCGGATCTCCTCGGGTTTGGTCGACGCGATCCCGAAGTATTCGGCGAACCGGCGGGTGGTCGTGAGTTCCAATGTCGCCCCGGAGGGGTTGGTACGGATGAGGTTCATCCCTCGGAGCCGCTGGACCTCCTCATACGCCGAGTCGCCGATCATCCGGACCAGCGCGCTCTGGAGGATCGGCTGGTGGTAGGCGATGAGCGTCAGGGCTCGAAGGGTTCGGGGAGCCATCTCGACCGGTGTGACCGAGTGGACCGTCGGAACCCACTCTTCCCGAAGCTGGAGGGCGTAGCGGTCCCCGACCCGCCGGACCTCGAGGGCCGACTGACGGTGGGTGTAGTTCTCCTGCAAGGTGCGGACCGCCGACTGGACCGGCCGGTAGTCGTCAAGGGCGAGGGCTTCGGTGATCTCCTTGACGCTGAGCGGCTTGCCCGCCGCGAAGAGGAGCGCCTCGACTCGGAGCACGTCGGGGGTGATCTTGGTCGGCATGCCCCTCAGGCCTCCGGCCCGGGCGGTACTCGGGTCTCCACCATCCGGGTCACCAGGATGGGACTTTCGCAAAGGATCTCCTGGGACAACTCGATCGCGTGTTCGCGGGCCAGATAGAGCAGCGCCAGGAAAGTCGCGACAAAGCGATCGACGCCCTGGGCCCGGTTCCACAGATCGAGCAGCGGGAACGGCTCGCCCACCGCATGGCGTCGGGCCACCGCCCACGCCTCCTCGACATCCCGTTCGGGAATGTCCCCATGGACCAGGATCTCGGGGGCCGCACGTTGCTCCTCGCGCAGCCGTTCCCTCAGCTCCTCGACCCGGATCGCCCGCCGGGCGTCCTCCTCCGCTTCGCCAAAGGCTCGGACCAGCTCGAGCAGCGAGACCGGGCGGATCTCGGGGTGGCGGACCATCTCCAAAAGCGGGGGCGCCTCGGACGAGGCGAGCACGGTGGTGGTCACGTCGACCGCCTCAGGGGTCTCCAGGGTATCGAGGTAGCTCTCCTCGGCCGCCGGTGGTTCGCCCTCGACACCCAGCTCCAGAGCCTCGGTCCCGGGCGCTCCCGCCTCCCGCGAGCGGAGGACCGCCTCCGACTGGAGGTACAGGATGCTCCATGCCATGCCGACGAGCCGTCCCGCGATGGCGAAGTTCACGGATCCGTCCTCCCGGACCCGTTCCAGGTACGCGTGGGTGAACTTCGCAAGGTCGATCTCCCAGGGATCAAACTCCTTGTCCAGGACGAGTTCGAAGAGCAGCGCGGTCGCCTTCTGGAAGGGGTCGTCGATCACGACATGGACCCCTTCCTTGAGGTTCTGGACCAGGCTCAAGTAGCGTTCGAGCAGCGGCGAGGCGGTCTCCCCCTCGCCGCCCAGGAGCGACCGGTGGAACGTCAGGTACTGGAGGACCTTCTCGGCCATCTCTCGGGGGACAGCCTCCTCCCGATCGACCGGGAGGGCCATCGCGGGCAGGGCGGTCATCGGGCCTCCAGCGGACCGGCCAATGCGGCCCCCTTGGGGCCGTCCCGCTCGTCCACATCCCGGATGTCCTCCAGCTTGAGGCCGACCACCCTCGAACAGCCGTCCCCCCGCATGGTGACCCCAAAGATCCGGTGAGCGAACTTCAAGGTGACCTTCCGCAGCGAGATGACGATGAACTGGGCCTTCTCGGCGTTGTGCCTCAGCATCCGCCCGACGTATTCGGAGTTGATGCCGTCGAGCGACATGTCGACCTCATCGAAGACGTAGAGCGGGCTCGGATCGTGGCGCTGAACGGCGAAGATGAAGGCGAGGCTGGCGAGCGACTTCTCCCCTCCGGAGAGCTGCTCGAGCCGCTGGACCACCTTCCCGGTGGGACTGGCCCGGATCAGCAACCCTCCGGCGAGGGGATCCTTGGGGTTCTCCAGCACAATTTCGCCGTGGCCGCCGGCCGAGAGTTCGTGGTAGATCTCCTGGTAGGCGGTGTTGACGTGGCCGACGATCTCGGTGATCTTCTCGCGCTTCTTGGTTTCGATGGTCTGGACCAGCCCCATCAGTTCGGTCTTCTCATTGGTCAGTCGCTCGACCTCGCCCTCGAACTCGTCCAGCCGTGTCTTCTCCGCGTCGTACTCCTCGACCGCGCGCTGGTTCACCGTGCCCATCGACTCGATCTGCCGGATGACCTGCTGGAGGGTCCGCTGGAGTTCGTCGACCGAGACGGCCGGTTCATCGGGGGCCGCCTCGGGCAACTCCCGGAGTGCCGCTTCCACCTCCGCGAGGTGGGCGCGGGCGCTGGCGAGGGTGACCTCCTCCCGGTGGAGGAGTTCCCGTTGGCTGATCAGCGACTGCTCGGCTTTGCCGAGCAGACCGGCGACTTCGAGAAGCCCGGCCTCGAGCTCTCGCTTGCGGGCCGACTGCTCGCGGAGCGCCTCGGATTGCTTGCTCTCGACCCCGCGCATGCCCTCGAGCGCCTCGCGCGCCGCCGTGAGCTCCCGTTCGATCCGCTCGATCTCCGTGCGTCGTCCGACGCCGGCAGTCTGGGCAGCGTCGAGGAGAGTCTGCTTCTCCTTCCGGGAGGCTTCGAGCGCTCGACGCGAGGCCCGCACGCCCTCGAGTTCTCCGTTCACCCGGGAGTGCTCGGCCCCGGCCGCCTGGAGCTCCTCCTGGAGGGTCCGGAGGCGGGCCGAGAGGTTCTCGGGCAACTGGCCAAGGTAGCTCTCCCGGGCCGCTTTGAGCTTGGTCTTGATCGATTCCAAGGCTTGGGCGGCCCCGGCCACCTTTGCCTCCGCCTCTCGGAGAGCGGTCTCCGCCGCTGCGTGCTGTAGTTCGGCCGCCTGGATCCGCTCCCGCGACTGTTGAAGCCGGAGCTTGGCCTGGCCGAGCTCCCGTTCCAGGCTCTCCCGGCTGCCCTGAGACTTGGAGTCCTCGATCGACCGGCGGGCGAGTTCTTCGCTCGCTTGCCGGATCTGGGTCGTTATCTTCTGGAGCTCCTCCCGTGCCGCCGATTCGGCGGCACTCTTTTCCCGGAGCTCCTCGCCCAGCCGCTTGAGTTCCACCGGGCTGTCCAGACCCCGTCCCTGGGCCGAGGCGTCGAGGAAGCCCCCCGTGATGGCTCCGGTCGCTTCAATGAGATCCCCCTGGAGGGTGACCAGCCGGACCCCCCCCATCTGCTCGCGCGCGTGGGCGAGGTCGTCCATCACCACCGTTTCGCCGAAGACGTACCAGAACGCCGGCCGGAACGCCTCGTCAAACTTCACGAGATCGAGCGCGAAACCGGCCGCCCCCGCCGCATGGGCCGCGACGAGGGACTTGCCGTGAGGCCGGCCCCCGAGCATCTTGTTGAGTGGGAGAAAGGTCGCCCGACCCCGCTTTTCTTTACGGAGCAGCCGGATGCACTCCTCGGCGACCTGGTCGCTCTCGACGACCAGGGCCTGGAACCGGCTGCCGGCGGCGACCTGGAGGGCCGTGCGGTGCTGGGACTCAAAGGTGGCGAGTTCCTCCACCGTACCGCGGATACCTTGGATCTTCCCGAGGTTACGTTGGGAGAGGAGAAAGTCGACGGCCGCCCGGGGGCCGGAGCGGCCGGTGGGATCGCTGCGGGCCTTTATGCGGGCGTCCAGCGCACTGTAGCGCCGGTTGAGTTCTAGGAGTTCCCGGGACAGCCGCTCCGTCTCCTCGCTGAGGCTCTTCTCCTTGGATCGCCATTGGAAGAGCTGCTTCTGGAGGTCTCCGGTCGTTGGGCCACCGCCGGCCTTGCCCGGGGCCATCTCCTTGAGCTGGAGCTGCAGATCCTGAATCTCCACCTCCCGGGACCGATGATCGTCTTCCGCCTGCGCCTGGGCCCGCTCGCAGGTGTCGAGGGTTCCCTTCGCCGCTTCCCTCTGCTCGACCGCCGACTG
>JBBYJM010000087.1:0-4696 GCA_043196275.1 Thermoplasmata archaeon | reverse complement strand
TCCCCCGGCACCGCATCGGCCCCGAGCAGATGCCCCTCGTCGATCCCGGCGACGTAGAGATCGAGATCGTTGACGTCGAGCTCGACCCCCGTTGGGAGCTTCATCGAGAGTCGGGTCCGACCGTTCGGCATCAACTTCGGCAGGGTCCACCAGTACCGGCCCAGATCGGGATCGGACCCGTCGGGGGCCGGATCGAACCCCGCGGTCCGAAGCTCCTCCGGCGGGCCCTCGACGAACACCTCGAGGATCCGGGGTCGGGGGGTGTAGTTGGTGACCTCGATGCTCCCCGACCGGCCGGTCGTCTCGGTCCCGAGGGTCGGCTCTACGGTCACCACATCCATGATACGGGTGATCACGGGGGTGAGGTCGGGCACCGGCCGACCGACGAGGCCGCTGGTCTTTTCGGCCAGCTTGGGCAGGATCCGCTGAATGATGGCGAACTTTTCGCTGGCGAACGCCCGTCGGGTCTTCCGGGAGAGGTGCGCCTTGAGATGCCGCGCGGCCCCCTGGAGCGCCAGGGTAACCTCCCGGTCGATATCGGGGTCCTCGGCGATCGCCTCCTTCGCCTCGCTGGTAAAGGGAATCTTCGTGGACGCGACATGGACGAGGATCAGCGCCGGACCGGTGGGCAACCCGCTGCCGCCCTTCTGGTCGAGCCCGTAGCGACGCCAGTCCATCGAACCGATCGCGGTCGTGATGGCGCAAGCGCCCTGCTGGAAGAGGAGCGGTACCCGGTTGGCGAATCGGAGGACCTGGACCGGCTGATCGACCGGAAGCCCCCCCCCGTAGACCAGACCGACCTCGACGAGAAACGGAAAGCCGCCCCGGACCTTGGCGGGCCGGCTGACCGGGGGGGCAAAGAATTCGGGACGGACCTCCCCGAGGACATTGCGGAGTCCGCGTTTGA
Source organism: Thermoplasmata archaeon (assembly GCA_043196275.1). Taxonomy (GTDB): domain Archaea; phylum Thermoplasmatota; class Thermoplasmata; order Lutacidiplasmatales; family UBA184; genus Lutacidiplasma. The sequence goes on along the minus strand of JBBYJM010000087.1, from coordinate 3,789 downwards.
TCAGGAGCGGCCCGATCGGCGAAAGGCAGTCGGCCGAGGGCGCCAGGAGGCTGGCCGACTGAAGGGCCGAGAGCAGCCGCTCCTGGGCCGGGCCGTCCACGGAGCTCGGGGCCGCCGAGGCGGCCAGCCCCGCCGCCGTCAGGACCTCCCGGGCCACCCTCGGGCTAACGCCCCCGAGCTCCTTGGTCAGCATCTCAAGCAGTGAGGGGCGTCGGGAGCTTCGCAGCAGGCTCCCCAGTTCGCCCAGCTCAAGGCCGTAGGGGTGGGGCAGGGTCTCGCGGGGAAGCGGAGGCAGGGTCTCCGTCGCCCGTTCGAAGGTGATCCGGGTCCCGTCGGGTTCGGTCAGGACAATGCGGGCGTGGGGATTGACGATCGCGGTCCCCCGCAGGTATTCGAGGGGAGATTGGCGGCCCCGGATGTACCGGGCCTTCAGGACCAGCTCGATGCGCGTCCCGTGGGCGCGGTCCCAGAGGGCGACATCCTCGGAAACGATCCGGGGGGCATTCTTCTGGATGTCGATCGCAAGCTCGAGGAGATGGGCCCCCTCCTCCTCGGCGACCTTGGAGGTGATCTTCGCGGGCCGGGCGGTGGTGAGCCCCGCGTAGAGCACCGCGGCCGAAATGCCGATCCCCTGCTGACCCCGGGCCTGCCGATGGGCGTGGAAACGGGAGCCGTAGAGCAGACGCGCAAAGACGTTCGGGATCTCCCGTCGGAGAATCCCGGGACCATTGTCGGTGACGGCGACCTTCAGCCGATCCGGGCCGTCCTTCGCGATCTCCACCTCGATCTCGGGAAGGATGCCGGCCTCCTCGGCGGCATCGAGGCTGTTATCGACGGCCTCCTTGACGGTCGTCAGGAGGGCCCGCTGGGGGTTGTCAAACCCCAGAATCTGCCGATTCCGCTCGAAGAATTCGGCAACCGAGATCTCCCGCTGCTTGGAGGCCAGTTGCTGGGCGATGGTCGAGCTCGTCACCGGTTCTCCGCCTCGTTCGCAGGACTATAAGGGCGCGGGTGCATTCGCAGCGGTTCAGAGGAAGTACCGGCGGACCAAGAGAAGGTAAAGCCCGAGGATCAGCAGGAGCAGGAAGAGCAGTGTGACCGACCCGACGAAGAGCAGGTAGATCATGGCGCTCAGGGCGAGACCCGAGAGGGTGTAGAGCGCCCACTCCTCTTGGCGCCAGAGCCCGGTCGCCACGACAATGAGCACCGCTCCGACCCCCGCGAGGACCCCGTTCACAATGCCGTTCGTGCTCCCCACAATCGACAGGCTGGACGGAACCAGCGGGCCCCCGTAGGCGACGAGATTGGCCAGGATGCCCGAGAGGACGAGGAGGGTGCCGAAGCTTCCCACCAGGAGGCTCACGACTCCGACGCCGAGGGGCCGTCGGGGGCGGTACCCGGGCGGATACAGGACCGGGGGCAGGTGATCGAATTCGAACGCCTCCCGGTAGGGGGTAGACGACGCGGAGGAGGAGGTCGGAAGACCCATGGTATTCCGACCTTGGCCCGGACCGAGGTATGTAGTTTTCCCTTCATGCGAAGTGGTGTCGAGCGTACCCGCGGGGACCCGGGACGACTGGGGTCGTCCGAGAACGTTTCGTGAGTCCCGGCCATAGGTGCCGGAGCAATCCCGTAGAAAGTTCGGAAGTCGACACCCCCTCGACCGTTCGTTAACTCTGACCTATTCACCCAATGCCCCAGTGGATGTGGGCGAAGCTCAGGGCCCGAGATTCCTTCAGGCGATGGTCGACAGGTGAGCACATCCTGGGGAGAACGCTCAAACCGGCTGACCCCAATCGTTCAACGCTGACCTCGTTCGGGCAGGTGACCCCACGGAACCCTAGTCTGGGGGCATCGGAGACAACGCCGCCGGTCCCAAGGCGACTTCTACAGGTCGCGAACGAGAGGTCCGATCGACGGCACAGTGGTCCTGGTCCGGAATGGTCCGCCGGCGGTCGCTTGGTGCGGTCCGACTATCTTCGTCCCCGGACCCGTCGCCGGGACCAGATCACTCCCGCAGCCAGGCTCCCGGCCAGGACCAAGATGCCGCCTAACCACGCATACTCCCACTCCAGGCCGTTGGTCGGGGTCCCGGCCGAGCCGGAGGGATGGGAACTCCCTGTCGATGGGGTCACAGAAATGACCGCCGAACGCTCGACGACCACTCCAAGGGAGTCGGTTAGCGTGAAGGTGACCGTCCAGTTGCCCGCTCGGAAGAACGTAATGCTCGCATTGGGGGTATCGGCAATCGATTCTGAGCCGACCGTCCAACTCTCCGTATACGGCGGCGTTCCCCCGCCGATCGCGGCTCTCAGCTCGGTCGGGACACCCACGCTCGCGGTCCGGGCCGTCGCTGAGAGGTTCACCTCCAACTCGGGGTTCACGGCAAGATGGAAGGTCGCCGAGGCGCCGGCTCCTACGGAATCGTTCACCAGTATCTCCGGGGCGTACGTTCCGGCCCGCATGTAGTCATACTCCGTATCCGGTACGGCCGACGTATTCCCATCTCCAAAGACCCACCGATAGCTCAGGGGGGCGGTCCCTCGCCCCCGGAGGCGTTGAACCAAACCGGCACCCCGGCGTCCGCGAGGGTCGTGCTGACGGTGGCCTGGACGCGCACGCCGACATTCACGGTGATGGTCCGATTCGTCTCGATCGCGTATCCGAGCGAGTCGGTTGCAACCTCCTCCACGGCGTAGTTCCCGGCACTCCCCCACGAGGCGTGGAACGAAGCGTTCGTCTCCGTCGTGCCGTTCGGCCAGACCCACAGCTCCCGATAGGGCGGTGTTCCTCCGGTCATCTGGGCCGAGAGTCCCACCGACACATTCACCGTGGTCGGATCCGGGGAGATGACGACCGAAACCTCCGGCGCCGTGTGGACCTCGAGGGGGAGGGACAGGTTGACCTCGTCCCCTTGGGCGTCGGAAACCTGAATCGAGAAGTTGTAGTTCCCGGACTGCTGGGGCGTACAGTTCAGCTCGAAATCCTGAAGGATGGTCCCTTGACTCCCCTCCCGACAGCCCGGGGGCGACCTGAGAATCACCAGATGATAGGGAAACCGTCCTCCGAACGTCGAAATTCGATACTGGACCGATTGGTGGAGGTCGATGAGGCCCTGAGACTGGTTCATATCGACATTCAGTGGGTCGACCAAAAGCCAGGTTTCGCTAAAGTTGCTCCGAAAGGCCGGCGTGTCCAAATAGACGAAGTAACTGGCGGCGGAGTCGTAGACCAACGGGGTGTCCAAGTCGAGCATATAGCTGCGGAAGAACTCCTCGGTCAACGGAGGAGAGTCCCCGAAACTCCGGGTCACGTTGACCCAGCCGGACCCATTGAGTTCCCACGTCACGTTACTATTTCGGTTGGAGGAGTAAATCAACCCCTCGGCAAGAATCCGGTGGGTGATGGGATCGTAGGTCGCGTTTCCCGGCGGCGCGGGCAGGTTGGTCGTAAGGTTGAGTTGCGTCCAATTGAATCCCGAGAGATTAGACCCGTCAAAGGCCCACGTCTGGGTCCCGGCCAAAATGACTCGATGCCCCACGGGATCATAGACCAGGGGTCCCGCCTCCGTTGGAGACGGCAACTGCATGAAGTGCGTGTACCGGCCCCAGGTGTTATTGGCAAATCGCCAGGTCTGACCATTCACCAGCATCACCATCCCACCGAATGCGGGATCGTAGGCCAAAGGGCCCGCGTTTGGTGGAGTCAGCGACTTCGTCACGTCATGCCAGGTTCCATTCTGGAATATCCATGTGAGATTGGCGACAGTGGAAGCGCAATACTCGCAGT
>JBBYJM010000086.1:0-4701 GCA_043196275.1 Thermoplasmata archaeon | reverse complement strand
ATGTCGGCCGATTGGCCGGGGTGCGGATCAAGGCCCGGGCCCCCTCGCGGATCGGCGCCCGGATCGGCCGCCCCGAGAAGGCCCACCAGCGGATCATGAAACCCAACGTCCACGTCCTCTTCCCGGTCGGGGAGTCGGGCGGGGATCGGCGGTCGATCCCGACCGCCGCGAGCGCCCCGGGCCCGGGGCCCCGGCTCGAGCTCGGCATCCGGCGCTGCCCGGCCTGCGAGAAGCACACCATCTGGGGCCGGTGCGCCTGCGGCCAGCCGACCGAGGCGACCGGGGAGACCTCCGTCCAGGAGCTGCCGGTCGGCGCGCTCTGGACCGACGCGATGGAGCGGCTCGGCCTCCGGGTCGCCCCGGAGGTCAAGGGCGTGAAGGGGCTCACCTCCCCGGGCAAGACCCCCGAGCTGCTCGAGAAGGGGATCCTCCGGGCCGCCCACGGGATCTCGGTCTACCAGGACGGGACCGCCCGGTTCGACCTGACCGACCTGCCGCTCACGCACTTCCGGCCCGCGGAGGTCGGGAGCTCGCTCGAGGCGCTGCGTGCGCTCGGGTACACGACCGACTGGTGCGGCGCCCCGCTCACCGACCCCGAGCAGCTGCTCGAGCTCTGCCCCCAGGACGTCATCGTCTCCCGGTCGTGCGGGGAGTATCTCCTGAAGCTCGCGCAGTTCGTCGATGACGAACTGGTCCGGATCTACCACCTGCCGCCATTCTACGGGGCCCGCCGGATCGACGACCTCCTCGGGGCGATCGTCGTGGGGCTCGCCCCGCACACGAGCGGCGGGGTCGCGGGCCGGATCGTCGGCTTCAGCGCGGCCGAGGCGTGCCTCGCTCCACCGGTCTTCCATGCGGCGAAGCGGCGGAACTGCGACGGGGATGAGGACTCGGTCACGCTGCTCCTCGACCCGCTGCTCAACTTCTCCCGGGCGTTCCTGCCGTCGAGCCGGGGGGCGCTCATGGACAAGCCGCTCGTCCTGACCACGCGGGTCGATCCCACCGAGGTCGATGGCGAGGCCCGCAACGTCGACGTCGGCCGGCGCTACCCGCTCGCCCTCTACCGGGCCGCGGAAGCCCGCCAGGCGCCCAAGGAGGTCGAGCCGCTCATCGACCTCGTGGCCCACCGGATCGGCGGGCCGCACGCGCTTTCGGGCTACGGCTTCACCCACGACACCACCGATCTCGCCGGCGGGCCGGTCCAGTCGGCGTACCGCCGGGCCGGTTCGATGGACCGGATGGTCGCCGAGTCGATGGGGCTCGCGGCCAAGATCCGGGCGGTCGATCTCGCCGAGGCGATCGGGCTGCTGCTCAACACCCACTTCCTGCCGGATGTGATGGGCAACCTGAAGAGCTACGCGACGCAGAAGTTCATCTGCAAACAGTGCCGGGAGAGCTACCGCCGACCGCCGCTCTCGCTCCATTGCTCGGCCCGGGGGCGCGACGGCGGGACCTGCGGGGGCGAGTTGCTCCCCACCGTGTACGAGGCGTCGGTCCGCAAGTACGTGCCGCTCACCCAGCGGCTCAGCGCGACCCCGGGCGTCTCCCCGTACGTCCGGCAGCGGATCCAGATCCTTTCCGACTCCCTGAGCTCGATGTTCCCCGCCGACTCGGTCCAGACGACGCTCGAGTCCGCCGCCGAGACGCCATCGCGGGCGGGCGCCGCCGCCCGTTAGCCTGGGCCGCGATCGCGGGGGACCGCGAGCACACAACGGCCAAATACGGCCGCAACGGTGAACGATTGCGGGCTTGTGGGGTAGTCTGGACTATCCTTTTGGCCTTCGGAGCCAAAGACCTGGGTTCGAAACCGGCCCGTCCGGCCGGCGAAACTCCCAGCAAGCCCGTACGGTCGCCCGCTAGCCGAAGTAGCCGGGCGAGGCCGGCGGGTCGCGTCGCTTCTCCTCCTCGGCCTGGTGGGCTTCGACGATATCGATCGCGAGCAGGGCCGAGAGCGGCACCAGCCGGATCCGGCCCTTGGGGTCGGGGTCGGTGCCGTCGAGCTCCACGGCGAGGCAGTTGTCGCCGCCGATCGAGACGAGCCCCCGGAAGGTGCCGTGGGATTCGATCGCGGTACGGTCCGGACCCGCCGAACGGAGGTGGATCCGCGAACCGTGGGTCAGCTGGACGGAGGCCTTCTTCGTTTTCTCGGGGGGCGGCGGGCTCATCGGGTCGACCCCCGCGCGTGGGCGGCCGCCGGCGGCGGGGCCGGGCGGCTCCGCTCCCGATCGAGGAGCTCCTGGAGGTGGTTCACCGAGTCCCGGTAGCGTCGCAGGGCGTTCTGGGCGTGCGCCTCGGCAAAGTCCCACGCCCGGGCGACACTTCCATACCGCAACCGGTAGGCCTTGCGGCCCTTCTCTCCGTTCACTTCGGCCACCTCTTCGAGCAGATCCAGGCTCTTGAGCTTGTTAATGTGGCGGTAGACGGTCGAGCGGGAGGCCCCGAGGTGGGCCATGACCTCCTCGACGTACCACGCCCGCTCCGGCTCCTTGAGGAGGCATTCCCGGAGCAGCCGGTACGCCGCCCCCTTCTCGACCGGCCCGTCGACGACGCGCCCGTCGTCGCCCTCCGGTAGATAGCCGACCAGGCGCAGGAACTCCCGCAGCACCTCGTCCGGATCGTTGAGCGGCGTGAGGGGGGTCGCATACTTGAGAAGAAGCTCGAACGGCATCCGCAGCCTTCCCAAGGCGGGCCGGATAATAAACCGGCCTAGTAGCCTAAAGCCCCCCTCCTCTCGACCCCATGAACCGCCTGAGTCTAGGGGCCGGCAAACCCCAACCACTGCTGACGGTCGTGCGGAGAGTGTTGAGCCGAGCCGTAGGTTCCTTCACTTGAGGGAGACGGGGGGGCCCAGATGGGGGCTCTCCCCCGGGACCCCCGCTTTCCTGGACACGGAACCTTGCGGACTCCCGTTCCTTCAGGGTGAACTCGTTGCTGGACTCCCGCACAAGGCCCCCCTCGCAGCGGCGTCCCCGAGTTCGACGTTCAAGTAGAGTCTCCGAGGAAGGGCTCCTCCTTTCCGGTGGAGCGGGAGGGGTCTAAATGGGCGAAAAGTCTCCTCGAGATGCCCGAAGACCGTCGCGCCTCCTACCGGGTCTACGATCGGGTCCGTCGGCTTGAGTTGGAGATCGTCACCCGACGGCTCGAGGAGTTCCTCCCCGAGATGCCCAAGCCGCGGGGATGGCGCCTCCAACCCCAGGTCGGCCGCCCCCGTTTGCACCGTAGGGGACGGCCCGAGCGGTTCCCGTGGGAACCGATGGCGAAAGCCCTCGGACTCATGGATGCGATGGGGTGGGACTATCGTCAGGCGGAGGGGGAACTCTGGGTCGCCTCGGACATCCGCCGCCAGATCGGCCGGAAGGAAGCCCCTTCGCGCATGACCCTCGGGCGCGCGCAGCGGCGGTTCTCGTAGGAGTGGCTGAGAGAGCTCCACGTGAAGGTGCTCGCGGCGTTCCAAAAAGCTCCGTGACCCTAGCGGAGGAGTTCGAACGGTGGCGGCGGACTCGACGGGGCTCAGGGAGCCCGTGCGAAGGGCGTGGTTCTCGTTCCGCCACGGACGGCGGCCCCGTGAGGTATCCCCTTCGCCGCGAGCAGATCTTCCCACGTTCGGCCGCGTCCAACCCGCCCTCTACCTACATATCTACGGGGACCGTAGCCACACTATGCCTTGGGGATGGGGTAAGAAGGAGGCGCCCCCGACGGACCCCGCGGTCAAGTCGGGAGGATCTCCCGGTGATTCGGAGCCCCCTCTGCCGTCCTCGGTTCGCGAACCGACCGGTGCGGCCCCGTCCGGGTCGGTCACGTTTCGGATCGACAAGGTCACGACGATTTTGGGGATGGGGTGCGTGGTCATGGGGGAAGTCATCGAAGGCATCCTGCGAGCGCCGTTGACGATGAGGGTGGTGACCGGTGCTCCCCGCCCCGATGTCCCGGCCTCGGTCCAGGTGGTGATGGTCATGGCCCACCATAGTACCGTGACCGAACTGGCTCCGGGAACTCCGGCGGGGTTGACGTTGCGGGGCGTCTCGGGACCCCCGGTGCTCCCCGGCGGGATTAGGAGAAAGTGGCCCCTGGAAGTGGGGGACAGGTTGGTCGCTCCGTGAACGGGGCGGACCCACCCGCGCGGCGCCCCGTTTGTCCGCGAACCCCACCGTTGTCCGACCGCCCGCGGGGATCTCAGAGTTCCCCGCAGGGTGCCGGTGTGAGTTGGACCAAAAGGCGAGATTGTGGACGGTAGCCCCGTCGCCCAGGACTGTAGGGGTAGGCTCACCTGGGGACGATGTCGCTCAGCAGGAGCCGCGAGAAGAGCCGCGCCGGGAGCCGGTCCATCTGCTCGACGGCCCAGCGGGGCTCGCCCTCATGGGTTCGGATCAACCCGGGCCGGATCTCGTCCTGCGCCTTGATCATCACCTTGGGCGAGATTCCCATGTCTCGAGACCCTCACTCGAGGTACCCGGGCGCATGAGGTCCATCACGCCGAGGAGCACGTAGCCGGGGACCGCCACGCGGTCCGGGAGCCCTATCGGCTGGACTGTGATCGCGTCGCGGTCCCACCGCCACTTCCCGTCGTCCCCGACGTCGCTCCGGGCCACGAACCCACCACGAGCCCTGACTCCCAGAGAGGCTCATTCGAAAGATCGGTGATCATCGGCGTCTCACTGGGAACGCTGTCTGAAGATCCTTGGGAATCGCCGGGTTCGCCGT
>JBBYJM010000085.1:0-4717 GCA_043196275.1 Thermoplasmata archaeon | reverse complement strand
CGTGGCGTGGAGCGGATCCTCGGCCTCAGCTCCCTTGAAGGCTGCGATGAGATCTCCCCCCAAAGACCCACTGCCCTGTGGTGGGCGCTCGGAGCACGTCGTCGTCCGGCCAATCTTCGACCGGAGACCCTTCTCGAGGCATCGGAGCGCCGGGGCTCCTGGGGCCCCTTGCGCCCCCGGGCGTCGGCCCGGGCCGCGGAGGCTGTGCTGGCCGGGTCCCCCGGTGCCCGACGGGGCGCCGTAGTCCTGACCTCCGCGGCGGCTTTCGTCCTCGCCCGGCGAGCTTCCAACCTGGAGGCCGGGGTGGCCAGGGCCCGGGAACTGATCGACACCGGCCGCCCCCTGGAGCTCCTCCACCGTCTTCGGGAGCTGGCCGCACGCGACGACTGGCCGGAGGAGCCGAAATGACCCGCGGGTTTCTAGCGCAGATAGTCGGGGAGCTACGACCGATCATCGAGGCCGGGGGGTACGCCGTGACGGCCTCAGGGCCGCTCCACCGCCCATCGCTGCGAGACGCGATCCTCTCGTCCTCCCCGCGATCCCTGATGGTGGAGTACAAGCGGGCGGCTCCGGGAAGTCCCGGCCATCCGCTCCCGCAGTACCGGATCGATGAGTTTCTCTACCGCCTGAGGGGAGCCCCCGTTGTGGCACTCTCCTGCCTCACAGCCGCTCCCCACTTTCGGGGATCCCCGGGCGATCTGAGGGAGCTGACCCGGAGCGACCCGCGACCGGTGCTCTTCAAGGACTTCGTCATCGATCCTCGACAGGTTGACTGCGCGGCCCGGAGCGGCGCCTCGGCGATTTTGCTCCTGGCGTCGTTCCCTCGGGCCGGGATCGAAGTCCCCTTGACCGCTCTCTCCGAACGGGCCCGGACACTGGGTTTGGAGGTGCTCTTGGAGCTCCATGCCCCGGACGAACTCGACTGGGTCGACCGAGTGCCCGCCGACCTCATCGGGGTCAACGTGCGGAACCTGGACACCCTGGAGATCGACCGGGCCACGGCATCGGCGACACTGGAGGAGCTCGCGGGTCACCACCCGGTCATCGGACTCAGTGGAGTGACCGGCCCAGAGAGCGCTGAGTGGTTCTGGCGTCGGGGGGCAGACGCGATCCTGGTTGGGAGCGGGGTGGCCCGAAGCGAAGACCCCTTGAGGTTCCTTGCCTCCCTCCGGGGGAACCGGGAGGGGCCACGGGAATGAAGACGTTCGTCAAGCTGTGTGGACTCACTTCGACCGACCCCTTTGCCTTGCTTCCGGGCGGTGGAGCGGCCGGCTTTGTGGTCGAGGTGCCAGGCTCTCCTCGCAGCCTCTCCCTCGAGCGGGCGGCCGCTCTCGTCTCGGCGGTCCCCCAGGGGACCGAGGCTTGGGCGGTCGTGGTCAGCCCGAACGCGGACCGGATCCATGCCCTCTTCGATGAGGTCGGGGTCGACCGGATCCAAGTGTACGGTTCGATACCGGACGGACTGGACTTCCTTGAACGACACCATCTGGTCCCCTCCGTCCCGCTGCCGTCCGACACCACCGCGCTCCCGCCGCTGCCCCCGGCCGAGGAGTTCCCTCGGATCCATCTCGACTCCTCGACCGACCCGGCCCGGCCGGGAGGCACCGGCCACGTCGCTCACTGGGGGGCGGCAGCCGCCCTCGGAGAAGCGTACCCGGGACGGAAACTCATCCTCGCCGGAGGGCTCACGCCGGAGAACGTGGGGGAGGCGCTTCGGCAGGCCCGTCCGTGGGGGGTCGACACCTCGAGCGGAGTCGAATCCTCCCCCGGCGTCAAGTCCCCCGACCGGATCCGCGCATTCCTTCAAGCGGTTGAGGCCGCGGAGGCGGAGCATGCCTAGCCGATTCGGGCGGTTCGGAGGCGCGTACGTCCCCGAAACGTTGGTCCCGGCCCTCCAGGAACTGGAACGGGCATGGAGTTCGGCCCGCCGCGATCCGAAGTTCCGCTCCGAACTGTCCGAACGGCTCCGCACCTACGCGGGTCGGCCGACCCCCCTCTACTACGCCCCGCGGCTCACCCGGCGGGGGAAGGGCGCCGAAATCTGGCTCAAGCGGGAGGATCTCCTGCACGGGGGGGCGCACAAGATCAACAACGCGATCGGCCAGGCGGTCTTGGCCCGCCGGATGGGGAAGCCCCGGCTGATCGCGGAGACCGGAGCCGGTCAGCACGGCGTCGCGACGGCCATGGTCGGGGCCGCGCTGGGCTTCGAAACGGTCGTTTACATGGGAGAGCGGGACATCGCCCGCCAACGGCCGAACGTGCTGCGGATGCGGCTCCTGGGCACCCGGGTCGTCCCGGTCACTTCCGGGAGCCGGACTCTCAAGGATGCGATCAACTCGGCCCTGCGGGACTGGACCGAGAACCTCCCGACGACCCACTATCTCATCGGGTCGGTGGTGGGGCCCCACCCCTTTCCGACGATCGTCGCGGCCTTCCAGAGTGTCATCGGCCGGGAGATTCTCTTTCAAAGCCGGGCGGCGTGGGGCGGGCCGCCGGATCTGGCGGTGGCCTGTGTGGGCGGCGGCAGCAATGCCATCGGCACCTTCCATCCGTTGCTCCGTCAGTCGACCGAGCTCCTTGGAGTGGAGGCCGGCGGGCCGGCCGGACATCCGACCGGCGCGGCCTCCCTGACCCGGGGATCCCCGGGGGTACTCCACGGGAGCTATACCTACCTCCTGCAGGATGGGGAGGGTCAGGTGCTCGAGACCGCCAGCCTCTCCGCGGGCCTCGACTATCCGGCGGTCGGACCGGAGCATGCGCAACTGAAGGCGACTGGGCGAGCCGAATACCGTGCGGTCCACGATGAGGAGGCACTTCGGGCGTTCCACTGGTTGGCGGAGGATGAGGGCATCCTTCCGGCCCTCGAGTCGGCCCATGCGGTGTACGCTGCCGTGCAGGAGGCGCGTCGACGTCGGGACCAGCACATCGTGGTCACCCTGTCCGGCCGTGGCGACAAGGACCTGGAGGGGCTTTCGGAATGACCACGGTCGCACAGGGACTGCGCCTCGGCCGCGAGCGGGGCGACTTCCTGGTCGTTCCCTACCTGCTGGCCGATCGGCACCGGACCGCGACCGTCCCACGCCGGTTGAAGTGCCTCCGGGATGCCGGAGCTCACGCGGTCGAGATCGGGATACCGTTTTCCGACCCGATCGCCGACGGCCCGGTCCTCGCCGAGGCGGCGGCCCGGTCCCTGGAGCACGGGACCGGCTGGACGGATGTGTTGGCGACCGTGCGCGCCGCCGCGGCCGTGCTTCCGGTCGCGGTGATGTCGTACCTGAACCCCCTCCTCCGGGAGGGGATGGAGCGGCCGCTGGAGGATCTTGTCCGAGCCGGAGCGTCGGCCCTGATCGTCCCTGACCTCGCTGCGGACGAGGCGGGGGCCTGGTCGAAGCGCACCCGAACCCACGGGATCGACCTCGTCCGGTTTCTGGCACCGGGCGCCGACCCGGCCCGTGCCCGGGAGATCGCGCGTACGGCGCGGGGCTTCCTGTACCTGGTCAGTCGGTACGGGATTACGGGGCGCGGGGGACCGACCCGGGCCCCGCCCCTTGAGCCGCTGGTCGATACGGTTCGTCGGACGTCGCCCAATCTACCCATTCTGGCCGGCTTTGGGATCCGGGACGCGGCGACGGCCCGCAGGGCGGCCCGCCTGGGCGTCGACGGGGTCATTGTGGGATCGGCGTTGGAGGAGATCTGGTCAAACGGCGACGGGGACGAACCCGCGAAGGCGCTCCTCCGGGCGCTCGCTTCCCCACGCCCTCAGAGGGCATTCACCACGAAGCCGACCAGGAAACCGACCAGGATGCCCCAGTAGACCAGACGGGCGCGGTACCGGGTCGCCTCCGCAGTCGCCTGCGGCCGGAGCGCTCCCCGAAGCATCGGCAGCACGACGTACAGGATGGCCCCCATGGCGAGGGCGCCGAAGAAGATCAGGAGCGGCACCGGGCTGAACCGGAACCCGATGAAGCCGCCGAGGATCGTCGGTACCCCCCCGATCAGAAAGAGGCCCGAAAGCCGTCGCCAGCGGGCCGAGGCGTCCGCATGCCCGAGAAGGGGCGACACGATCGGAAAGCCCTCGGTGATGTTTTGGAGGAAAAAGCCGACGAAGACCACGCTCAGGAGGCCCACCTGACCGGCCGACCAGGCCGCCCCGAAGACCAGCCCCTCGGTGAGGTTCTGGAACCCGATGCCCAGGGCGATGATGAAAGAGATCCGCCAGGCCGACTCGGTTGGCTCCGTCTCTGCCGGAGATACCGACCCTCCGATCGGCCGGCCCTCCACCAGAGTCAGGAGACCGAAGGCGAGCGCAACACCGACGACGAAAATGAGGTCGAGGGCCGGATCGGTGAGGTAGGCGGTCGTCGAGGAGGCGATCAACGGAGCCACATCAGAGAAGATGTCGGCCAGAAGGAAGGCGAGGATCCCGATGGCTCCGGCATTCAGCAGGACAAGGGTCCGACCTCCCATCGCTCGTCGGTTGAGAACGATCGGGAACGAAAGGAAGATCGAGAGGCCGATCGCCACAGTCAGCGCCGTGAAGAGGTAAAGGCTCCCCTGCATGCCCGGGTTTGCACCCCGGACCAGTATTTAAATATCGGGGTGTGACGGGAGCCGGAGGTGTAGTCACGCCGTGAACAACCCCTATATCCGACCGATTGCTGATCACTCCCGATGTCGCGATCGGCTCGTCCCCCCATCCTCTGGGTCCACCGGATCC
>JBBYJM010000084.1:0-4719 GCA_043196275.1 Thermoplasmata archaeon | reverse complement strand
TCGGGCCGAGCTCCGTATCGTCACGGGGAGCCGGAGCCTGCTCGAGGCGCTGTCCGACGGGCGGCCGTTCCTCTACTTCAACGGGATCCGGGGCGAGGGCCGTCGGGTGCGCCGGCACCGGCCCGAGAAGATCGCCCGCCTTCTGACGGCGGCCCGGACGGCGGGCGTGGCCCCGGAGCTGCGGCGGGACCTCTCCGACTTCGCCCGGGGGCGGCGCGTCGAGGAGGTCGTCCGCCGGGCCCATCGGCGCACCGACGGCTGGGGAAGGTTTCCGGACCGTTGGGGCGTGGCCCGGTTTCCCCCTCCGTTCCGGGATCCGGTCGAACTCATCGACCGGCTGCTCCGGGGCCTGGCGGTCGAGCCCGACGCGGCCCGATGGGTGGAGCGGACCCGGGCGCTCGCCCCCGGACGGTGCCGGCTCCCGGAGGGGTCCGAGCGTCCGCGGGACCGACCGGCATAGCCTATTATGGTCGGCCGGGATTTTCGGTCATGGTCCACGGGAACGCTCCGACGAGCGCCTGGTCGGATGCCCAGGCGTTCCTCGCCGAGGCCCTCGAGCTCGAGAGCCCCCCGATGCAGCTCCGCTACGAGGACCGGGCCCCGGCCGGTGTGCCCCATCGCTCGGAGAGCGCGCCGTCGGTCTGCACCTTCTTCGCGGACGGACGGAGCGCATCGTTCTACGCCGACCGCTCGGCCCACGAGCAGTGCGAGATCGGGGCCTACGTGATGGGGATCCCGATGGAGGGAGCCCTGGGCGGACGACTCTCGGAGACCGTCGGCTGGATGGAGTCGATCGGCTACCTCGCTCCGGGCGAGGCCGCCCAGATCCCCCACCAGTCGCAGGCGCCCGCGGGCGTCGTGTACGGGCCGCTCGGCGCCGCCCGGGCGACCCCGACGGCGGTGCTGCTGTTCGTCGCCCCGAAGGCGCTCATGTGGATCTACGAGGCGTACCGGCGGGCGTGGCCCCAGGCCCCGCCGATCCCCGTGCTCGGACGACCGATGTGCTCGATCGTGCCGGTCCTCACCGGCGGCACCCCCCTCGCGGTCTCGACCGGCTGCGCCGGCTCCCGCGTCTACACCCGGATGAAGGACAGCGAGCTCCTTGTCGGGCTGCGCGGCGACGCGGTCGCCCCGTTCGTGGAGGCCCTCCGGACGATCCGGTCGGCCAACCGCGACGTGACCCGGGAGAACGAGCGCCGCCGGGAGACCGGGCCGGCGCCGGCCCAGTGAGCCGCCGCCCCCGGCTCGGCCGCCGGTTCTTCGACCGGCCGACGGCGACCGTCGCCCGGGAGCTGCTCGGGGCCCATCTGGCGGTGGGCCCGGCCGGCGCCCGCCGCCGATTCGAGATCGTCGAGTGCGAGGCGTACGTTGCCGACGATCCGGCGAACCACGCCTACCGGGGACCGACGCCGCGCAACCGGTCGATGTTCGGGCGTCCGGGCACCCTCTACGTCTACCGGATCCACCAGGTCGTCTGTGCGAATGTCGTCACCCGACCCGGGGAGGCGGTGCTCCTCCGGGCCGCCAGGCCGCTCGACGACGAGCCCCAGTCGACCCGCGGGCCGGGGCGGCTCGCCCGGGCGCTCGGCTGGAGCCGGGCCGATGACGGGACCGACACCGTCCGCAGCCCGAGGATCGTCTGGCTCGGCCGACGGGAGGTCCCGCCCATCGTGGTCGGCCCGAGGGTCGGGATCCGACGGGCGGCGGAGGCTCCGCTCCGGTTTGCGATCCGGGGCAGTCGCTGGGTCTCCTCCCCGCGGCCGCCGGGGTGGTCCGGACCGTCTACGGGCGCTTGAGCTTCGCCCAGTCGTAGCGGCGGCGGTGGGCGGTGTCGCCGAATCCGCAGGAGGAACAGACCTTCTTCTGGCGGTGGTAGGAGTGGCGGCCGCAGCGACGGCAGATGACGTGCACGATCTTCCCGCCTTGGCGGGACGGTGTTCCCTTCGACATCGACTCCTCCGATCCTCCTAGGGTGAGATGTAGACGATCGAGTCGCCGCGGAGGAGGGTGATGCCCGGGCGGGGCTTGACGGTCTCCTGGACGACCTCCTCGGCCGACGAGAGGACCACGTTGAGGTGCTGGTCGAAGGCGTCCAGGACGCCCCGATACGACCGGCCCCCCTTCATCTCCACCAGAACCCGCTGGTGCAGGCTCTGCTGGAGCAGGTCCAGCGGCTTCATCGCCATCACGGTGGGGCGACCGGGCGCGGCTCTTAACGGTTACCGGTCTCCCCGGGAGTCCGCCCGATCTCCTCGAGCCACCGGAGCAGCGGGGCCGGACCGGGCCGTCGGCGGGGTTGGGCCCGCCGGATCGCCCGCTCGGCCGAGCGCCGGACCGACGCTGCGGGCCGGTCGGCGTCGATCCGGATCCACCGTCCCGGGAACCGGGGGGCGAAGCTCTCCCGCCAGAGCCTCCGCTCGATCCGGCCGACCCGGTGGTGCCGTTCGGTGAGCTTCGGGGGGTGATCGGCCGGCGACCGGGCCGCCCGCCGCCGGAGGGTCGCCTCGGGCGCGTCCAGGTATAGGACGAGGTCCGGGACCCCCAGAGCCCGCCGGAGGAGCGCCTTCCGCCCCCGCGCGACGAGTCCCGAGAGGACTTTGGGTCCGGCGGCCCCGATCTCGACGAGCCCCCGGGTGTAGGTCAACGGTCCGAACGGACCCGTGTCGAGGAGCGTGGACCTCCCCTGGGCCCGCTCTCGGGCGGCCCGGCGCCACCGGGCCCGCTCCCGGATGAGGAGCGCCGACTCGAGCCGGGCGAGCTCGGCGTCGGAGCGGAACCGGAGCGAGGGCCGCCGGCCCCCGAGGTCGGACGCCTCGGGGATGGCCGTCCAGCCGAGCCGCCGGGCGAGCTCTTCGACCAGTTCGGTCTTCCCGACCCCGGAACCGCCCTCGATCGCGACCACGATCCCGGTGCGGCGCGGGGGGTCTCGGGGCATCCGGGGCGGTATCGGCGGCGGACTTTAAGCGACCTCCACCGCTGCCCCCACGGATGGCGCCGGAGTCGGAGCCGCCGGCCCGGGGAGCCCTCCGGTTCCCCGCGCGGGTCCTCACCCCCCGTAGCGGCCGGGAGATCGTCGAGGAGTTCGAGCGGACCGGCTGCGATCCGGAGGGGATCGGCATCATGGCCGGCAAGGCCCGCAGCTTCCTCGTCCGGCTCGATGCGGTCCCGCTCAAGGCCTCCCCGCTCCTCAAGCAGGAGTTCCTCGCGGTCGGGGGCGACGCGGTCCACGCCCGGGGCGTGGCCGACCACAGCGTGGCGACCAGCGCGGTGATCCTGATCGGCACCCGGTCCCAGTATCACCGCGCCCTCGCGAAGCTCAAGCGCCAGCCGTTCCACCTGAAGGCGATCGGCCGGTCGGTCGAGAGAGCGCTCGCCCAGTTCCAGTCGACCGGCGCCCGGACCGTCCCCGGAGCCCACCGGTCCTGGACGGTCGGGGACCGTCCGAGGATCCTGGGCATCGTCAACGTGACTCCCGACTCGTTCAGCGACGGCGGGAGCTTCCTCGACCCGGCCCGGGCGATCGAGCACGGCGAGGCCCTGGTCCGGGAGGGCGCCGATGCGCTCGACATCGGAGGGGAGTCGACGCGGCCCGGGGCGACCCCGGTCGACCCCGCCGAGGAGTGGCGGCGGATCGCCCCCGTGATCGAGGGCCTCGTCGCCCGGGTGACGGTCCCGATCTCGGTCGACACCCGGCACGCCGAGGTGGCGCGCCGGGCCGTGGCCGCCGGCGCCGACATCGTGAACGACGTCGAGGGGCTCAGGGATCCGGCGATGCGCGCAGTGGTCCGGGAGACCGGCGCGGCGGCGATCGTGATGCACATGCGCGGGACCCCCGCTACGATGCAGCAGGCGACCGACTATGCCGATCTCCGGGGGGAGGTCTTCCGGGCGCTCGCCGACGCGACCGACCGGGCCCTCGAGGACGGGATCCCGGCCGACCGGCTGATGATCGACCCCGGCCTGGGCTTCGGGAAGACGGCGGACCAGAGCCTCGAGCTCTTGACCCACGCGGGCGAACTGCGGAGCCTCGGGTACCCCGTCGTCATCGGCGCCTCGCGCAAGTCGTTCCTCGGGGGGACCGGGCCCGGGGCGGTCGACGCCCGACGGGAGGCCGGTCTGGCCGCCGCGGTCCTGGCGGCGGCGGCGGGGGTGGAGATCCTCCGGGTCCACGACGTCCTTCCGACCGCCCGGGCGCTCTCGCTGGTCGCCCGAAGCCGACCGGACCGATCGGAGCCTTAGGGGGGCGGGTCGGTCCGCTCCGCACGGGCCGGATCGGTCCCTTCGGGGAGGTACTCCTCGACGATGAAGGAGCCGATGTAGTTGCAGTCGAGGCAGTGGTAGCGCTGCCCGGTGATGAGGCCGGCCTCGAAGACCACGTGGATCGAGCCGCACTCCGGGCACTTCTTGACCGTCTCACGGGGGCGACGTCGGGGATGCCGGAACATCGCGATCCTCCTCCTCGTCCCCGTCCGCCGGGGGCTCACCGGCGCCCGCGGCCGGGGCGGCCGCCGCGTCGGGGTCGTTCGGGAGGGCGACCGCGTCGCGGACCGCATCGCCCTCGTCCAGCCGGATGATCCGGACGCCGAGGGTGTTGCGGGCCTGGGAGCGGATCCCCGCGGCCGCGAGCCGGATCGTGACCCCGCGCTCGGTCGTGACCAGGATCTCGGTGGTATCGGTGGTCGGCAGCACCGCGACGACCGAGCCGTTCCGGCCCCCGGT
>JBBYJM010000083.1:0-4734 GCA_043196275.1 Thermoplasmata archaeon | reverse complement strand
TCGAGGTGGTCCGGTACGCCGCGATCCACGACGCCGGCCGGGTGGTCGACCCGGTGACCGCCCGGGCCGGGATCGAGGGCGGCGTGGCGATGGGGATCGGCACCGCGCTGCTCGAGGAGACCCAGTGGGGCCCCGACGGGCGGCTCGAGAATCCGAGCCTCCTCGACTACCGGCTGCCCACCCTCGCCGAGGTGCCCCGCCTTGAGGTCGAGTTCATCGAAGGGTTCCCCGGGGCCGGACCCCGGGGCGCGAAGGGGCTCGGGGAACCGCCGATCGTGCCGGTACCGGCCGCGATCGCGAACGCCGTCTTCGACGCCGTCGGGGTTCCGGTCTTCGAGCTCCCCATGACCTCGGAGCGCGTCGCCCGAGCCCTTAAGCGCCTGTGAACCTCCCTCGGGGCATGCCGATCGAGCCGAAGGATCTCGCCCCGGTCCTGGCCGCGTACCCGGACCGGCCGTGGGTCGGGACCGTCGGGTCGCACTCGGCGCTGGACGTCGCCGACGGGGCGGCCCAGGAAGGCTTCTCCACCCTCGTGCTCGGCCAGCGCGGGCGGGACGCCGTGTACCGGCAGTACTACCGGGCCCACCGGGGACCGAACGGGGAGCTTCAGCGCGGCTGTGTCGACGAGGTCTGGTCATACCCCCGGTTCTCGGATCTGGCGGCGCCCGCCGAGCAGGAGCGGATGCGCGCGCACGGCGTGCTCCTGGTCCCGAACCGGGCGCTCAGCTCCTACCTCCCGCTCCCGACCATCGAGGAGGAGCTCCGCGTCCCGATCGTCGGGTCGCGCCGGTTGCTCCGGATCGAGGAGCGGACCGAGCGGGAGAACTACTACACCCTGCTCGCCCGGGCCGGCATCCCGATCCCGGCCGCGGTGCCCTCGCCCGACGCGATCGACGGGCTCTCGATCGTGAAGCTCCCCCATGCCCAAAAGCGGCTCGAACGCGGTTTCTTCACGGTCGCGAGCGCCGCCGAGTACCGGGAGAAGTCGGCCCGCCTGCTGGCCGACGGGGTGATCCGGCCGGACGATCTCGCCGGGGCCCGGATCGAGCGGTACGTCCTGGGGCCGGTCTTCAACTTCAACTACTTCTTCTCGCCGCTCGTCCCCCGGGCCGACGGCCTCGAACTGCTCGGGGTCGACGAGCGCCGGGAGAGCTCGCTGGACGGCCTCGTCCGGCTGCCGGCGGCCCAGCAGCTCGAGATGGACGCGGCGGCCCGCCTGCCCGAGTACACGGTCGTCGGGCACGGCACGCTCACGGTGCGGGAATCGATCCTGGAGGAGGTCTTCCGGCTCGGGGAGCGGTTCGTCGAGGCCGCCCGGGCGTGGGCGCCCCCGGGCATCGTCGGCCCGTTCTGCCTGCAGACCTGCATCGACCACGACGGCCACCTGACGGTCTTCGATGTCGCGGCGCGGATCGGCGGCGGGACCAACATCCACCTCGCGCTCGGCCACCCGTACGGCAACGCCCTCTGGCGGAGCCCGATGAGCACCGGACGGCGCCTCGCGCTGGAGATCCGCCGGGCCGTCGACGAGGACCGCCTCTCGGAGATCGTCACATGACCGACCCGGTAGCCGATCCCGTCCCGCTCCGACGCACCGCCCTGCACCCCTTCCATCTCGCCCGGGGAGCCCACCTGGTGCCCTTCGCCGGCTGGGAGATGCCCCTCTACTACACGGGCATCCTCGCCGAGCACCGGGCGGTCCGCACCGGGGTCGGGCTCTTCGACGTGAGCCACATGGGCGTCGTCACCGTCGACGGGGCGAGCGCCCCCGGGCTGCTCTCCCGCCGGACCACGGCGAACGTCGGCCGCCTCATCCCGGGGCAGGTGAAGTACACCTTCGCCCTCGAGTCGACCGGCCACATCATCGACGATCTCCTGATCTACCGGCTCGACGACGGCGGGGACTCCGGCCCCCGCTTTCTGGTCGTGCCGAACGCCGCCCACGCGGCGGAGGTGACCGAGATCTTCCGGCAGCACCGCCGTCCGGACACCCGGATCGCGCTCTGGAACCCGAAGGTCGCGATCCTGGCCGTCCAGGGTCCCCGGGCGCCGGCGCTCCTCCGGGAGCTGTACGGGTGGGAGCTCGACCCGATCCCGTTCTATCACGCGCGCTACTTTTCGGACGGGAAGGCCGAGGGGCGCGTCGGCGCCACAATCCCGGACGACCTGGCGCACGGCATCCTCGTGAGCCGGACCGGCTACACCGGCGAACGCGGCTTCGAGCTGTTCGTCGACGCCGGCCGGGCGGTCGCCGAGGCCGAGCGGCTGGTGGCGGCCGGCGCGGTGCCGGCCGGCCTGGGGGCCCGGGACACCCTGCGGCTCGAGAAGGGGTATCTGCTCTCGGGCCAGGAGTTCCACCGGGACCGGACGCCCATCGAGGCCGCCCAGGACCGGTTCGTCGAGTTCGATCATCCGTTCTTCGGCCGTTCGGTCCTGGAGCAGCAGGCGGCCGCCTCCGACGGTGAACGGCTCGCGGGCCTGGTCGTCGACGAACCGGGGGCGGTGCCCCGGCACGGGACCCCGGTCCGTCAGGGGGACCGGCCGGCGGGGGTCGTCACGAGCGGGGGGCTCTCCCCCACGCTGGGCTACGGTATCGCGCTCGCCTACCTGCCCCGCGCGCTCGCCGAACCGGGCACCGAACTCAACCTCGAACTGCGCGGCCGGTCGGTGCCGGCCCGGGTGGTCCGGCTGCCGTTCCTCAAGAGCCCGCCTGCCCCGAAGGCATGAGCCGCCGTCCATCGCCCCGGCTCCGGATCGCCGGGCTCGACCAGCTGGTCGAACGCGCCCTCGAAGAAGACCGATGGCGGAGCGACCGGACGACCTCCCGGCTGTTCGCGTCGCCCCTCCCTTCGGAGGGCCGGGTCCGGGCCCAGGCGTCGGGCGTGCTGTCCGGCATCTCGGCCGCCCGGGCGGCTGCCCGGCGGGCAGGGCTGAAGGTGGTCCGGGCGGCCCCCGACGGGACCCGGGTCCGGCCGGGGATGACGGTCCTGCTCCTCCGTGGCGACGGCCGCGCGATGCTGGCGATCGAGCGGACGGTCCTCAACTTCCTCATGCACGCGAGCGGGGTGGCCACCGCCACCGCCCGGGCGGTCCGCGCCGCCCGGGGCCGCGGGCAGGGCCCCGGCCCCGAGGTCTGGGCCACCCGCAAGACCCTGCCGGGGCTCCGGGACCTCGAGAAGGCCGCGGTGGTCCACGGTGGGGGACGGCCGCACCGCCGGGACCTTTCCGATGCGGTGCTGATCAAGAACAACCACCTGGCGTTCCTTCCGCTCGCCGAGGCGATCGCCCGGGCCCGACGGGGGGCCTCCCGGAACGAACGGATCCAGGTCGAGGTCCGGTCCCGGGCCGAGGCGGCCGAGGCGTTCCGGGCCGGGGCCCGTTCCTTGCTGATCGACAACGCCCGTCCCTCGGAGGTCCGGGGCATCGTCCGTGAGCTGCGGTCCCACCGGGCCCGGGTCTGGATCGAGGTCTCGGGGGGCATCACCCCGGGGTCGATCGGCCGGTACCGGAGCACCGGGGCCGATGCGGCCAGCCTCGGGGCGCTCACCCACTCGGCCGCGGCCCTCCCCTTCCATATGCAGATCCGGCCCCGGCCGAAGCGCGGCTGAGCACGGCGGAGGACCCCGAGACCGGCGGTTTCACGCGGTCGCCCCCGGGAGCGTGCCCGAACCGGGCGACTTGGCGCCGACCGGGCGAAGCCGCATCCCTCCCACCGTTCAGCGTTCCGCGGGGGCCGCTACGGTATGGGCCTCCTCCCCCAGAGCTTCCCCCGAGGAACGATGACGACCCTAGCCCCGGCCGGACGCCGCGCCGTTGTGGAAACCCTGAGCGACCCCGACGAGGTGCCCACCTACACCCTGGTGCCCGTCCGGGGACCGGACGGCGAGATCCTCGACGGGTACCGCGGTGTCCGGCGGGACGACACCCGCGCCGTCGTCTCGGTGGTTTCGGCGAAGTACGGCCTGGTGGGGCACCGGGAGGTGGCCCGGGCGGTCGACCGGGTCGGGGCGGCCCTGGAGCCGCCCGAGCCCGGAGCGCTCGGCGCCGCCTTTCCCCGCCGGTCGATCCGCCTCTACTCCGGGGGACGGCGGCTGGAGGTGAAGCTGGTCGTCGGGCGCCGGTACCGGCTCGGGGCGGGGGAGGAGCTCTACCCGGGACTGCGGGTGCTCAACTCGCTGGACGGCTCCTGGGCGGTCCGGGTCTCGGGCTTCGCGGTGCGGCTCGCCTGCCAGAACCAGCTCTACGCCGCCCACGGGGATCTGGTCGAGTGGCGGGAGCTGCACCTGTCGAACGATATCGACCTCTCCGCCCAGCTGGATCGGGCGATCCACGAGTTCCTGGGCCGGTTTGCGGACGGTCTCTCCCTCTACACCCAAGCGATGCGGGAGGAGATTCTCGCCTCGCACGTCGAGCCGGCGCTCCGGGCCGAAGGGCTCCCGGGCGGTCATGCGGCGACGATCGGGGCCCGGGCCACGGCCGAGGCGAGCCATGTGGCCCTCCTGAGCCGCTGGGCCGCCTACCAGGTGGCCACCGCCTACCTGACGCGGGAACTCAAGGTCAATCCCGACCGCGAGCGGCAGTTCGAGCGGGCCGCGGCCCGGGCCCTGCTCCGGCCGGCCGACAGCGGACCGCCCCGGCCGTAGACACCGGTTCGGGACCTCCGATCGCCTTCGGAGCCGCATCGGAGCCGCCCCGAGCCGCCGTGGCCCTCCCCCGGGACCCTTTTAAGCGCCC
>JBBYJM010000082.1:0-4761 GCA_043196275.1 Thermoplasmata archaeon | reverse complement strand
GGCCGGATGAGCGCCCGGACCCGGGACGTGATCCGGGGGTTCACCCAGCGGATGATCGGGCCCGAGATCCTCGAGGAGACCGCCGAGTCGGTGGTCCTCCAGGACGTGGTCGGGGCGAACCCGCTGCCGCTGCCGAGCGTGATCCGCCGGATGCACCAGATGGTCCGGGCGATGCAGTCGGACGCGATGGCGGCGTTCCGGGCCGGGGATCCCTCGATCGCCCGGGACGTCATCGAGCGGGACTGGGAGGTCGACCGGCTCCACTGGTTCCTCGAGAAGCAGGTGATGAGCGCGCTCCGGGACGTACGGCTCCTCCTCTCGCTCGAACTGACCCTCCCCGAGTGCTCGATGTACCTCCTGGTCTCGCGGGTCTTGGAGCGGATCGCCGACCACGCGGTCCGGATCGCCGAGACGGTCACGATCCTCGAGAAGGAACGGACGCCGCCGGAGATCGTCACCGAGCTCGAGCGGATGTCCCAGCAGGCGGCGCAGGCGCTCACCGACGCGCTCGACAGCCTGGACCGGCGCGACGTCGAGAAGGCGAACAGCGTCCTCGACTCGGCCGAACGGCTGCAGAAGGACCGCTCGGCCGTGCTGCGGAAGGTGACGACCAAGAGCGGACGGCTCGCGGTCGGCCTCGCCTACGTGCTCGAGAGCCTCGAACGCAGCGCCTTCTACGCCGGCGACCTGGCCGAGATCGCGATCAACCACGCCGTCGAGGCGCCGAAGGCGCCGGAGCGCGCCCTTGCCCGTTCGGCCCCCGCACCCGCGGCCGCGCTGCGACCGAAAGGCCCCGTCTCCGGTTAACCCACCCGGGCCGGCGTCGCCGACGACCGAAAGGACCAAGACCCGCGGCGTCTCAGGTCCCGGCATGGCAGTGAACACGAACCCAACGTCCCCCCCGTCTCCCGCCGCCCCTCGGGAGGGCGAGATCACCCTGAGGATGCGGCGGCCGTCGCTCGCCTTTTTGGCCGTCGGTCTCGGATTCGTCCTGGTCTTCATCGGCACGATCATCGGGGTCGCGGGCAGCGGACCGTCGGCCACCGCGTCCGGCGCGGCGAACGCGCTCTTCGCCGGTCGGATCCTCGCGGTCCTCGGGCTACTGTGCGTCGGCGGCGGCGCCGGCCTCGGGATCCTCCAGTCCCCGTCCATCGCGGACGATGGCCCGGCGGGGGCCCGGATGCGCTATGCGATCCACCGGATCGTGGCGGTCGCCCTCTTCATCGCGGCGGTCTACCTGCTCGTGACGCTGCTCTGAGCGGGCGCCCGTCGGGCCTTCGGACCGGGCCCTGCCCGGAGCCGGAGTCCGTCCCCTCCGCGCCGACGCCCACCGCCCGGCTCACTCGGTCGGTCCGTAGCGCACCAAAAGATCCTGGAAGACGTCGGTCACGTCCTCGCACCGGTCGGTGATCACCTCGAGCCGCTCGTAGAGGTCCTTCCACTTGAGGATCTGGATCGGGTCGTTCCCCTCGAAGAGCCGGGCGAGGAGGTCCCGGAGGAGGTCGTCGGCCTCGTTCTCGAGCCGGTTCACCTCCACGATCGAGGCGACCAGGTTGTCCGTCCGGCCCCGGTAGAGGTCGTCGAGGCCGAGGATCCCCTTGCCGACCTGCTCGACGCACGACTCGACGATCCGGGAGAACCGCTCGAGCTCCGGGTGGCTGCCCTCGAGCCGGTAGGTCGAGATCCGGGCCGAGACCGACTCGATGCCGTCCATGATGTCGTCGAGCGCGCTCGCGAGGTGCCCCACATCGGTCCGGACCTCGGGCGAGAGCCGACGGTTGTTGAGCTCGACATAGATCCGGTGGACCTCCTCATCGGCGGCGTGTTCGATGCTGCGGATCCGGGCGACCTGGCGATCCCGGTCGTGGTCGGGCTGCCGGAGGAGCTCGCGGAGCGCCGTGGCGCCTTGGGCGGTGGTGAGGATGAGGCTCCTCAGGTAGGTCGAGAACCGGCGGACGAGCACCGCCAGCTCGTCCTCGCCCGAGATGTCCTCGAGCGACCGCTGGGAGGTCTCGGGCAGCAGGATCACGGTCACCAGGAAGCCCACGAACGCGACGAGGGCGAGGAGGCCGAAGAACCAGCTTAAGCCGTAGGCGACGAGCAGGGTCGGGAAGAGGAAGACCGCGATCACCGCCCCCGCCTTCCCGCTCGCCGCGGCGATCCCGTGGCCGGTGGTCCGGAACGAGGTCGGGAAGACCTCGCTCGGATAGACGAAGGTGGTCGTGTTCGGGCCGAAGTTCCCGAAGAAGAAGGTGAGCCCGTAGAGGCCGAGGAACGCCGGCAGCACGGCCACGAGCGGCGCGTAGGCGACGGAGAGGAGGAAGAAGCTCACCGCCATCACCGCGAAGCCGATCATCTGCAGCGGCCGGCGCCCGACCCGGTCGATGAGGGCGACCGCGACCCAGTAGCCCGGGACCGCGGCGACCAGGGCGATCAGGATGTTGCCGAGCGCGAGGATCCGCACCTCGGCGAGCGCATTCGCCCCGGCGGAGGCGGCGAAGCCGATCTGCTTCAGGATGAGGGGGTTGAAGATGCTCGTCGAGTAGAACGAGATGTCGAGGAGGAACCAGGCGAGCGCGGTCGCCACGATGAGGGTCCCGTAGTTGCGGAGGATCGCGCGGAGGGGCAGGCTCAGGGGCCGGTCGGCCGGCGCCGCCTCGACCGTCGAGCCCGTGATCGCCCGCGCGGCGGCCGCCGCCTGGGCGGAGTCGCCCCGGGAGAGGCTGAACCTCGGCGTCTCGGGGAGCCGGGTGCGGAAGTAGATGGTGAGCAGCGCCGGGATCGCGCCGGCCCCGAGGATGATCCGCCAGGAGAGGTCGAGGGACGGGGCGAAGTAGACGACCGCGAGGCTCACCGCCGCCCCGACGAGGAGGCCGAAGCCCTGGAGGGCGAAGACCGAGGCGACCAGCCGGCCCCGGCTGCGCACGTTCGAGTTCTCGCTCATGATCGTCGCGCTCAACGGGTACTCCCCGCCGATCCCGACGCCGAGCACAAACCGCCAGAGGGTCAGGACCGCGATCGTCGAGAGGCCGAACGCGGGAACGCTGAAGGCGCTCCCGACCGCCCCGATCGCCATCACCGAAAGGGTGACCGCGTAGATCTTCCGTCGGCCCCATCGGTCGGCCAGGATGCCGAAGATCAGCGGGCCGAGTACCGCGCCGATCAGGGCCGAGGCGGCGAGGAGGCCGATCGCGACCGCGTTGACCTGGCCCCCCTCGTAGACCGCGACCAGGATCGGGATCGCGAGGCTGATGACGAAGAGGTCGTAGGCGTCGGTGAAGAACCCCATCCCCGCGACGAGGACCGTCTTGAGGTGGAACCGCTGGACCTTCGCGCCGTCCAGGGCGGCCAGCACGCCGTCCGAGGCGGGCGTCGACGGCACCGCGGGCTCCGACACGCCCGCCGGACTCCCGAACGGGATATAGTGCTTCTCTAAATAAGAATATAGAGACTATAGATGGTATGTCTGTTCGGCCGTGGCACTCCGGTCATCGGCCGGCCGGACCGCCGCCGAGCAGGAGTTCGATCAGACGCTCCGCCTCGCCTTCCGAGGGGACCCGGGGGTTGGCGAGGGTCGCCGGCGAGCGGAGCAGCCGGGCGACGATCTCCTTCCGGCGGGACCAGACGGCGGTCCGGTCGACCCCCGCGACGATCAGATCCGCCGGGACCCGGAGCCCCTCGAGCAGCGTGCGGAGCCGCAGCGGGAGGTCGATCCGGCCCCCCTCCCCGGCCGCGCTCGCCAGCACCCCCGAGATCGCCTCGAACCGGTCGCGCGCCGAGCGGAAGTTGAACTCGACGGCGAACGGCAGGACGATCCCGTAGAGCCGGTCGTAGGCGAGGCCGGTGGGTTCCCGGAGCGCGAGGGCGAAGGCGTGGGCGAGGCCGACCTGGGCGTTGGCCGCGGCCATCCCGGCCTGGGTGGCGGCGTAATGGAGCCGTTCCCGGGCGACCTCGTCGTCCATCGGCCGGCCGAGCTTCGGCAGCTGGGTCGCCGACTGGAGGAGCGCGTCGAAGGCGAGTGCGTCGCTGAACGGGTTGGACCACGCGGAGACCAGGCTTTCGATCGCCTGCCCGAGGACGGGCAGCCCCAGGTCGATCCCCCGACCGGTCGGGACCCACCGGGCGAGCCGGGGATCGATCATCGCCCAGTCGGGCGCGAGTTCCCTAAGGAAGAGCTCGAGCGGGCTCCCGTCCGCCCGTTCGAGCGCGACCGCCCCCGAGACCTCCCGGCCGCGGCCGCTGGTCGCGGGAATCGCCACGAGCCGGCTGCGGGGCGTCGCGGGGAACTCGGTGAGCGGCGTCACCTCCTCGAGGGCCACGGTCGGAAGCTCGTAGCGAAGCCGCATCGCCTTGGCCGCGTCGATCAGCTCGCCGCTCCCCACGGCGCAGATCCAGTCCGGACCGTCCGATCGCACGCGGTCGACCAGGGCGTCGACCCCGGCCAGCGTGGCCGAGGGGCTGGGCGCGGCCCACCGGGTCACCGACGCGCCGCCCTTCTCGAACTCCTCGGTGATCCGCTGGAGGGCGTCGGTCGAGGCGATCTCCGGCTCGGTGAGCAGGAACACCCGCTGGGCCCCGAGGCCCGCGAGCTGTTCGATCGCGCCGGCGCCCCAGGCGATCCGGGGCAGGGTGAAGAATCCGGGCATTCGGCCTCTCACGCCGTCGGCGAAGCGGTGCGGCAGCGCGGGCAGCTACCGGTCAGGGAGAGGGCCAGTCGGCTCACCGATCAGCCCTCGGGCGGCCGGGCCGCGAGCTTGAGGA
>JBBYJM010000081.1:0-4763 GCA_043196275.1 Thermoplasmata archaeon | reverse complement strand
CGCTCTTCATGGACGGGCCGAGCCTCCGGTCGGCCCGCTCGAACTTGTCGAGGTCCCAGCGGGGAAGCTTCACGACCACATAGTCGAGCGCCGGCTCGAAGCAGGCCGTCGTCAGCCCGGTCACCCGGTTGGGGAGCTCGGGCAACGTGTAGCCGAGGGCGAGCTTGGCGGCGACGTAGGCGAGCGGGTAGCCGGTCGCCTTGCTCGCCAGCGCGCTCGAGCGGCTCAGCCGGGCGTTGATCTCGATCGCGTAGTACTCCCGGCTCGCCGGGTCGAGGCAGAACTGGATGTTGCACTCCCCGACGACTCCGGTGGCCGTGACCGCGCGCAGCGCCGCCTGGCGGAGCATCTGGTACTCGTCGTCGTTGAGCGTCTGGCTCGGGGCGATGACGATGTTGTCGCCCGTGTGGACCCGCATGGAGAGGACGTTCTCCATGTTGCAGACGGTGAGGACGTTCCCTTTCCGGTCCCGGACCACCTCGTACTCCAGCTGCTTGAAGGCCCCGACGTACCGTTCGAGCAGGACCTGGCCGACCGGGCTCGCCCGGAGGCCCCGGCCGACGACCTCGACGAGCTCCTCCGGGGTCCGGGCGATCCCGCCGCCCTTGCCCCCGAGAGTGAAGGCGACCCGGACCATGACGGGGTAGCCGAACTCCCGGACGGCCTCCTGGGCCTCCTCCAAGGAGTAGACGGCCCGGCTCGGGAGGGTGGGCACCCGGGCCTGCCGCATGAGTTCGACGAACTTCGCCCGGTCCTCCGTGGCGCGGATCCCCCGCAGCGGAGTCCCCAGAACCTTGATCCGGCCGCGGCCGAGGAGGCCCCGATCGGCGAGCCCGATCCCGCAGTTGAGGGCGGTCTGGCCGCCGAAGCTCAGCAGGATGCCCTCGGGTCGTTCGGCCTCGAGGATCGGGGCGATGAAGGAGGGGACCAGCGGCGAGAAGTAGACCCGCCCGTGCTTCGGGGGATCGGTCTGCAGGGTGGCGATGTTCGGATTGACGACGACCGTGTAGACGCCCTCCTCTTCGAGCGCCTTGAGGCACTGGCTGCCGGAGTAGTCGAACTCTCCCGCCTCCCCGATCTTGAGCGCCCCCGAACCGAGCAGGAGGACCTTCGAGTACTTCGTCGGGGTCATGCCCGCCTCCACACCTTGCGTAGGAAGAGGTCGAAGACGAAGCCGGCCTCCTGGGGTCCGGGGTGGCCTTCGGGGTGGCCCTGGAGGGCGAGGACCCGCCCCGAGCGGTCCCTCAGCCCCTCGACGGTCCCGTCGTCCGGATTGGTCGCCCACGTCCGGAGCCCGGTCGGGCCGAGCGAGGCCGGGTCGACCGCATAGCCGTGGTTCTCGCTGACGATCAGGGCCCGGCCGTCCGGGAAGAGGACCGTCTTGTTCTGCCCCCGGTGGCCGAACTTGAGCTTGAAGGTGGTGCCGCCGCGGGAGAGCGCCAGCAGCTGGTGGCCGAGGCAGATCCCGAGCGTCGGAAGCGCGCGGGTCGAGGGCCGACGCAGCTCCTCGACGGTCGCCGCGAGCAGCGCGGGATCGCCCGGGCCGTTCCCGACCAGAAGCCCGTCGACCCGCCGTCCCTCCCAGCGGTCCGGGACGGTCGCGTCGTACGGCAGCCTCAGGACGGAGGCGCCGCGGTCGAGGAGCGCCCGCAGGATGCTCGCCTTGACGCCGCAGTCTAATACGGCGACCAAGGGGCCCCCCGGTCGATCGATGAGGGTCGGGACCTTCGGGGAGACCTCCGGCATGAACCGTTCCTCCTCGTAGCGCCGGGCGGCGGCGAGGCTCCGGGCGAGCTCCTCGTCGGAGGGTCGGTCGTCCCGGGGGTACACCTCCACGACGCCCCGGATCACGCCGACGTTGCGGAGGTGCTCGGTCAGGTGGCGGGTGTCGATCCCCCGGATCCCGGGGACCCCTTCCCGGGCCAACCAGTCGGGCAGGCTCTGGCCGCTGCGCCAGTGGTGGGGATCGGTGACCCCACGGGCGATCATCCCCCGGACCTGGATCTCCCCGCTCTCGAATCCCTCGGGAAGGCCGTCGGAGTCGATCCGGCCGGACGGGGGGACCCCATAGTTGCCGAGCAACGGGTAGGTGAAGGTGAGGATCTGGCCCCGGAACGAGGGGTCGGTCAACGACTCCGGGTAGCCGACCATGCCGGTGGTGAAGACCACCTCCCCGACGCGGCGGCTCCGGGCCCCGAAACCGAAGCCGTCGAAGCGAAGGCCCCCGTCCAAAAATAGGCTCCCCCCGAGCTCGTCTTGAGCCTCGGACGGCGCCACAGCGCAAGAACCCGGAGGGTCCGAAGGGGCGTTGAGTTTAACGGTTTCGTGTCGCGTGAGAAAAAACGACGCGCACCGGACGGCCCGGAGCCATCAAATCCGCCCCGACTGTCCCCGGAGTCCATGCCCGGCTTTCATCGCCTTCGCGAGTCGTACGACATCGCCGTCGTCGGCGGGGGCCATGCGGGTCTGCAGGCCGGTCTCAAGGCGGCGCTCCTCCGGAAGACCGCCCTCGTCCTCGACCGGGGTCCGAAGTACAGCCGCTCGTACTACGCGCCGCGGATGGCCAATATCCCCGGGTTTCCCGAGGGGATCTCGGGCCATGCGCTGCTCGACCGGCAGATCGCCCAGGTCCGGGCCCAGGAGCCGGCGGTCGGCTACATCACGCCCGCCCTGGTCGAATCGGTCGCCCCTCGACCGACCGGGGGGTTCACCGTCGACTTCCACTGGCTCAAGCAGTCGCACCGGGTCGAGGCCCGGGCGGTGGTCCTCGCGCTCGGCGTGGTCGACCGGATGCCGGAGATCGGCGGGGCGATCGAACCGCTCTTCCCCTGGGCCAACCAGGGGATCGTCGACTTCTGCCTGCTGTGCGACGGCCATGAACTCACGGGGAAGTCCGTCGGGGTCTTCGGCCACGATGCGTTCGCCGCGCGCACCGCGCTCGACCTCTTCGAGTTCGGCGTCACCCACGTCGACCTCCTGACCAACGGCCGGCGTCCGCTCGACGGCGTGCCGAAGGCGGAAGCCGACCTGCTGCAGGCCGAACTCACCCGGCACGGCGTCGAGTGGATCACCCCGGCGATCGCGTCGGTCGGCGGGATCCGGGAAAAGCGGCTGGAGCTGAGATTCGAGGGGGACGGGGAGCGCACCTACGACCGCGGGTTCAGCGCCCTCGGCTGGTACACGCAGCACCGCGAGATCCCGACGGCGCTCGGGTGCCGCTTCGACGAGGAGGGGTACGTGGTCACCGACGAGGATGGCCGGGCCCTCGACGCCGGCACGGGAGCGCCGATCCCGGGGCTCTATGTCGCCGGGGATCTGAAGTCGGGCTGGAACCAGATCCCCGAGGCGTGGGCGACGGCCGAACGGGCCGTGATCCACGCCTTCGCCTCCTTCCTCTGAAGGCGGAGCCCGGGGGCCGGAGGGAGGAGTCCCCGATCCCCCGCTGGAATCGGTTCAGCGGGCCGGGAGGGCCGAATGGGGCGGCAGGACGTCCAGCTGGACGGCCAGCCCCTCCAGGTCCCGGGCGACCGCCGTCGCCCCGCTGAGGCGGAATCGGTCCTCGGTCAGCTGGGTCGGTTCGTCCGGGGGCGGAAGCACGGCGTAGAATCGGACCCCGGCGGCCCGGGCGCAGTCGGCGTCGAGCAACTGGTCGCCGACAAAGAGCGCCCGGTCCCGGGGCACCTCCATGGCCTGGAGGAGCGCCCGGAGGGCGTCGGGGGACGGCTTCGCCGGTCCGGGGGAGGACCGGGTGCGCAGGTGGCTGAAGTAGCGGGCGAGCCCCGTCTGGGCGAGCGCCTTCCGGCAGAATTCCTCCGAACTCCGGGTGAGGATCCCGAGCCGGAAGTCGCGGTCCACGAGGCCCTGGAGGAGTCCGGCCGCCCCCTCCCGGGCCCGGGTCCTCGGGAGGGCCTCGAGCTCGATCGAGTTGAGCAGGGCGGCGAAGTCGGCCTCGAACCGGAAGAGCAGCGTGGCGGGGAAGCCACTCCCCTGCATCTCGGCCCGGGCCCGTTCGAGGATCCGGTGGAGCGGATCCTCCGGCGAGAGGTGCTCCGCCGGAACCCCGTAGCGTTCGGCGAGGCGGATCACCTCCCGGCGCATCCGGCCGAAGTCGTGCCGGGAGACGACGAGCGTGCCGTCGAGGTCGAAGACGATGCCCAGGAACGGCTCCAGATAGGGGGGATCAACCCCGGTCGACGGTGTCATGGAAACCACCGACATCTCCGGGGCCCGCCGGAAGGGATATCCTTTCCCCTCCACCGGACGGACGGAGCGTCGGCCGGTCAGGGCGCCTGCGGGGCGACCCCGTACCAGGTGGTCCGGGAGCGGTCGAAGGTCGTTCCGCACTGGTAGCAGAAGAAGATCCGGACCGGCGGCTGGGGGGGCTCCCCCTCCATCTTCGCCCCGCACAAGGGGCAGTGGAGCACTTCGCCAATCTCGGGAAGGCCGTACCAGAGTTGGCGCTTGCGGTCGTAGACGACGCCGTCGATCGTGCAGACGAACATGGGGAACGGCACCGACGGCCGGCTCGGTCCGGACATCTCCCGGCTGCAGATCGGGCAGTACACGACGTCCGGAATCGGCCCGGCGCCTTGAACCTATCCGTCGACCCGCTCGAGGCAGGAGAGCAGACCTAGGTTCTCCCCCCCGTCCGAGAGGAGCTCCCCCTGAATCGGTCCGTTCTGATGTCCCCGGCATTCTCGGCGCCACCCAAGAAGGACCGGCACGGCCGGTCAGGGCCGACGGCGCTGCACCATCCAGATGGC
>JBBYJM010000080.1:0-4788 GCA_043196275.1 Thermoplasmata archaeon | reverse complement strand
GAACCCCGCTCAACGGGGGCGAGATGAGGGGGGAGCGGTGGATCGGGACCACGTCGGGCGGCGTGCGGGCCGCCGCCGGGCCGTGGTGGTGGAGGCTGTCGACCTGGACCCGGTGGAGC
The DNA here is from genome assembly GCA_043196275.1 of Thermoplasmata archaeon. Lineage (GTDB taxonomy): Archaea > Thermoplasmatota > Thermoplasmata > Lutacidiplasmatales > UBA184 > Lutacidiplasma. Next base: position 4,669 of record JBBYJM010000080.1, on the reverse strand, counting down.
TCCATTTCGTGGGGGCAGCGGTAGTAGTTCACCAGGTCGTGCGGCGAGAGCGGCTCCAGGGCGGTCAGGCTCGGTGCAGCGAACATCGGTGAGGCTCGGCCGGGGAGGGCTATGAAGGTAGGGGTCCAATGGCAGCCGATCGCCGAGGCCGGTCGGTCACCGGGGATGGATCCAACGCTCCACATCGCCGGTCCAGGAGATCCGACGAGCAAGTGCTCCCAGGAGCTCCCGATCCACGGACTCCGGGGAGATCCGTCCGGCGATCCGCCGCTGGTCCTCCTCGCGTCGGTCCCGAAACGCCGCCACCCAGGCGTATTCGAGTCGGCTCACCGGCACCCGGAGCCCGTCGAGGTCGACGACGACCGTCCGGACCGTGTCGCCGTACTCCCCAAGCTCGCCGAGGTCCCCGGGCCGCGGTTCGGGCGGCGCCCACCACTCGGCCCGGATCCCCTCCCTCGGGGTTCCGAGGAACGCCCGGGCACCGGCCGGGATTCGGCGGCCGGCCCACTCGGTCGGGGCCCAGGGCTCGATGAGGTACTCCCGCAGCAGCTCGGCGAGGCGGGCGCCCGAGGCCGGCGGTCCCCCGATCCGAAGCACCGTCGGAGCCGCCGCCGCCCCCTGGATCCAGGCCGAGCTCGGGCCGGCAAGGTACCATTCGAGCCTCTCACGCTCCATGGGTTCCCCGACGGCCCGCAGGAGTTCCCGGACCCCGGTGTCCGCGGCCGGGGCGACCCCGGCCACCATCTGATCGAGCAGGGTCGAGAGGACGAACCGGTACCGTTGGTAGGCGGCCCGGACCCGGGCCGCCTCCGATTCGGGTAGTTCGTAGACCCGGTGGTAGCATCGGGGGCCGCCGAACATGCACGGCTCCGGCGGGTGGACGAAGCCCAATGGGTCGAGTGGGCCCTTCGGCGGCCCGCCCGCGTCGGCGCCCCCGTCCTGGGCGTGGTGGGTGAAGGTCTCCCGACCGTGGTCGAGGTCCCGGCTCAGCTGGTGGAGGTATCCTCCGCCCAAGTCCGGGCCCGAAATCAGGAACCGCATCAGGCCGTGGCGGCCCGGGCCGCCGCGGAGAGCCCCGGGATCGATCCGGTCTCCCATCGGATCCCCGACGAGGACCGACGGGCGTGGAGGTACTGCCCGTTCTCGAGGGAGGACCAGCCCGGCCGGCCGTCGGTCGGCTCGCTCGCGACCTTGAGCCGGTCCGGTTCGGCCCGGAAGGCGAGCCGGTAGTACGGGCGATCGGGGTCGGCCAGCGCCGAGCCGTGCTGGCCGCGGGAGAGGCAGAACGCCCAGAGCTCGTCGGTGCCCCGGGTCCAGGCGACGTTGAGCCCCGAATACGGGCCCGCCTTGGGAGCGCCCTCCGACCGCCAGTCCTCCTCGAGGTCGGCCACCGATCGGCCGTAGGCGGCGACGATGTCGTCGTCGGAGTCGAGGTGGGCGCGCATCAGCCAGAAGAGGACCTCGCTGTCGTTGACCCCGCGGACCCGGTCGCGGAACCGTCCGAGCCGCCGCCGGGTCGTTTCGGGGTGGGGGATCATTCCGTTGTGGGCGAAGATGTACGACCCCTCCACAAACGGCTGGCTGTTGGCCTCGCCGATCAGATCGGCGGTCGGCAACCCCCTCGGGTTGCTGGCACGGCGCAGATGGCCGACGATCACCGGGCCGTGGGCCTTCAGCGCCGTCGCCCGGAACCTGGGCGCCTCCGTGGGCTCAAAGGCCCCGCCGAGCCCGACCACCCGCTGGAGTCCGAGCCGGTCGTCCCACCAGGCGATCCCCCAGCCGTCGGTCTGCCGGCCCTCGGGCCGGGCGTTGGAGAGCCGGAGGAGCGAGGTCGGGGCCTCGACGAGATCGTCGACCAAGGTGGCCCGGTCGCTGCCCAGCTGGGCGATCCAGCGGCACATGCCCCCTCACGGAGCCGCCGGAATATAAACGGTCTGGAAACGGCCAGGCTACTCGTGCGGCGGCGCGCCGGGCTTCGGAGGCAGCCGGCCCACGTACGCCGCGCTCAGGCCGACGAGGAGCGCAACGACCAGCAGGAGTCCCGCGCCGACGAGGACCCAGCCCTGGACGATCGCGGTGCTGGGGGGCGCCGGGGGCGGCGGCGGCACGATATTCGCATAGACGAAGCCGTACATCCCCGAGGCGAAGTGGCCCGGGACGGTGCAGATGTACTGGTAGACGCCCGCGTGGGCGATCGTGAAGTTGGCCCAGACGGCCGAGCCGGCCCCCGACGGCACCGGCGCGTCGATGAGGGGCGGGTGGGACTGGAAGAAGGAGGTGAAGTTGGCCGGGGAGAGGCTGTAGTTGGAAAAGGGGGAGACCGTGAAGGTGTGGGAGAAGCTCCCGAGGTTGGAGACGTAGACCCCGACCACGACCGGGTAGTGGGTGACGTTGACCACCAGCGTGTTGGGCAGGAACTGGAGCGAGTCGGAGGTGTTGTCCTCCAGGAGGACGCTCGGCGGCCCGCCCGAGACCGAGATCGTACCGGCCATGCCGGCCTGGAACTGGTAGGGGATCACGCTCACGAACTGGAAGACGTCGAGCGCGGTGTTGACCCCGAAGGTGAGGTTGACCGACGCCGAGGCGCCGGGGGCGAGCGAGACGTTCGCCTGGTCGCCGTTGGTGAGGAAGAACTGGTCGACCTGCTGGGGGGTCGAGTTCGACGGGAGCGCGTTGGCGCCCGGGACCTTCGAAACGGTGAAGGTATGGGTCAGGTTCCCTTGATTGACCAGGTGCACGGTGAGCACGGTGCTGGTGTTGACTGTGATCGCGCTCGGGAGGTACGCCGGGGCATCGGTCATCACGACCGTCACATTGACGTGGGCCACGGTCGGGGTCACCGCGACACCGTAGCCGATTTCGGGGCCGGCCGGGAGGCGGCCGCTCGACGCGGCGACCACCGGCAGCCCGATCCCCGCGACCAGGAGCGCCGCGAGCGCCCACGGCAGCGCCCGTCGGAGCGGACGGCTCGACCAGACTCCTCGACCCCGCATCGTTGATCCGCCCCACGACCGGGGCACGGTTGATATGGATAATGTACGAATCCCGGCCGAAGATCGGCCTACGGGACCGGGGGCGGATCCCCCGCCACGTCGAAGCGTCGCAGGAGTTGGGTCGTCACCTCGACGAGCGGGTGGTGCATCGACCGGTCGATCTCGATGTCGGCGAGGCTCTCGAGATGCCGTTCCTTCGCGGTCCGCTCGAGTCCGAGCTCGACCTTCTCGAACTCGGCCGGCTGATCCGCGGTCAGGATGAACGCCTGGAGCCGGGTGAGTCCCATCTCCCGGGCCGCGAGCGCCCGGTGGTGGCCGTCGACCAGGAGCCATCGCCCCCCCTTCTCGACGACGAGGACCGGTTCGGCGAACCCCCGCTCCAGCTCGTAGCGCCGGCCCTCGAGCTCGTCCTCGAAGACCTTCCACTGGGTCGGCCGCAGCTCGGGGATCGGGACCACCCCCCGACGCATCGAGAAGCTCATCCCGTAGCGGTCGGCGAGGAGCCGCCGCAGCGTGTCGGCTTTCAGGGGGGAGGCTCGCTCGAAGTGGGAGCGGACGATGTCGAGGTTCGAGATCACCCCGCAGAGCCGTCCGTCCTGGTCGACGATCGGAAGGTCCCGGAGTCCGAACCGGAACATCACCCGGGCGGCGTCGTCCAGGGCCGTCTCGGGCCGGGCGGTGTAGGTCCCCGGGCGGAGGATCTCCGAGAGCGGCCGGTCCCGGTCCTTCTGGCGGCGCAGGAGCTCCTTGGAGCTCACGAAGCCGACCAGCTTGCCCTGGGCATCGGTCACCGGGAAACCGTGGTGCCGGCTGCGGATCAACCGGTCGGTCGCCTCGCCGATGGTGGTGGTGAGCTGGACATGCTCGACCGCGAGAACCATGTAGTCCCGGACCGTCACCGTCATCCCGAGTTCCCCCCCGTCGGCGCCGCCGCGGCCCGGTCGGGTCCGCGCCTGTCGGGATTACCGCCCGACGAACAGGATCCGGGAGCCGGCCGGGTCGATCCGGATCGGCAACCGCCGCATCGGCTCTAGGGCCCGGGCTATTTGATGGCTCCGTTCGGGGGGGTGGACGACCAGCAGGAACCCCCCGCCCCCCGCCCCGGTGATCTTGCCGCCCCACGCCCCGGCCGACTTGGCCGCCGCATAGGCGCGGTCGATATCGGGGGTGGTGATCCCCGGAAAGAGTTCCTTCTTGAGCCGCCAGCCCTCGTCGAGCAGCTGGCCGAACTCCTCCCAGCGGCCGGCCGTGAGCGCCCGGGCCGTCACGTAGGCGAGCTCGCGCATCGCCTCCAGGTGCGCCAGATTGTGGTCGGTCCGCCGGTCCTGGTTCGTGAGGATCGACTGGGCGCTGCGGGTGATGCCGGTGTAGAAGAGCCCTACATGGTCGCTGAGCCGTTCGCGGTCGGCGGTCGAGAGCGGCAGCGGCGTCGAGCGGACGGTGTCGTCGGCGCGGAACTCGAGCAGCTGGACGCCGCCGAGGGCGGCGATGTACTGGTCCTGCTTGCCCAGCGTGCCGCCGAGCCGGTCGATCTCGATCCGGCACGCCTCCTCCGCGAGCTCCCGGGCGTCCTTGAGCACGCCGCGGTGCGCGTAGAGGGCGTTCAGCAGCCCGACGGTGAGCGTGCTCGATGAGCCGAGCCCGGTCCCCTCGCTCGGGATGTCGGCGATCGTATG
>JBBYJM010000079.1:0-4797 GCA_043196275.1 Thermoplasmata archaeon | reverse complement strand
CCACTACGGCTACCGGGCCCAGAACTTTGTCGTCGCCTCGAGCCCACTGGGAACCCAGATCCCGCAGGCGGTCGGGGCGGCCCTCGCCGCCCGACACCGGGGCGATGCACTGGTCACCGTGGCGTTCTTCGGGGATGGGTCGACCAGTACTAACGACTTCCATGCAGGACTCAACTTCGCCGGGGTCTATCGGAGCCCGACGATCTTCTTTTGCCAGAACAACCAGTGGGCGATCTCGATGCCTCGTTCCCATCAGACGATGAGCGCCACCCTGGCCGAAAAGGCCGAGGCGTACGGATTCGGGGGGGTCGTGGTCGATGGGACCGACCTGGGCCAGGTCTATCGCGCGGTGGCCGCCGCGCGGGCCCGGGCATTGGCGGGAGAAGGCCCCACCCTCATCGAGGCGCAGGTGTACCGGTTTGGCCCCCACTCTACCTCCGACGATCCCAAGCGCTATCGCAGCGATTCCGAGGTGGCCGAGTGGCGGCGCCGGGATCCTTTGCTGCGGACGAAGGAACAGATTATGAAGATCGGAGCTTGGACCGAGGCGCAGGACGCCGCCGAGTGGACCGAGGCGCGGAACCGGATCGCGGAGGCATGGAAGGCGGCCGAGGCGACGCCGCCTCTGCCCCCCACCTCCTTCCTCGACGACGTCTTTTCGGCCCCGACCCCCCAGTTGGAGAACCAGCGGCGCGAGGTGGTTGGACTGCTGGAACGGAAGGTGATCCGCGAATGACCGAGCTCACGCTCGTCCAGGCGGTGAACCGGGGCCTCGCCGAGGCGATGCGGCAGGATCCCGACGTTCTCCTGCTGGGGGAGGACATCGGAACCAACGGCGGAGTGTTCCGGGCGACCGAGGGTCTCCAGAAGGAGTTCGGGGCGGAACGGGTCATCGATACCCCGCTCTCCGAGTGCGGGATCGTGGGCACGGCGATCGGCATGGCCCTCTACGGCCTCAAACCGGTCGCCGAGATCCAGTTCCTCGATTTCATCTATCCCGCCTTCGACCAGATCGTGAGCGAACTGTCGAAGTTCCGGTACCGGTCGGGCGGGCAGTATCCCTGCCACGTCGTCGTGCGCACCCCTTACGGCGGCGGGATCCGGGGGGGCCTCTACCACTCCCAGAGTACCGAGGCCTTCTTCTGTCACACCGCCGGTCTCAAGGTCGTCATCCCGTCGACCCCGGCCGACGCCAAGGGGCTCCTGCTGACGGCCATCCACGACGAAGACCCTGTGATGTTCCTGGAGCCGAAGCGCATCTACCGATCGGTGACCGGTGAGGTACCGGACGGGGACTACCGGATCCCGTTCGGGAAGGCCCGGATCGCCCGGGAAGGCACCGACCTCACCCTGGTCGCCTACGGGGCGATGATGGTGCCCACGCTGGCGGCCGCCGAGCGGCTCGCCCAGGAAGGGGTGCAGGCCGAGGTCATCGACCTCCGCACCCTGGTTCCGCTCGACGAGGCGGCCCTGCTCGCGTCGGTCGAAAAGACCGGGAGGCTGGTCATCGTGCATGAGGCGGCCCGCACGGCCGGTTTCGGGGCGGAGATCGCCGCCTTGGTGGCCGAGAAGGCCCTCTACAGCCTGAAGGCCCCGATCGTCCGCGTGACCGGGTACGATACCCCGTTCCCCTACGCCCTTGAGCATCTCTACCTCCCTTCGGAAGAGCGGATCCTGGACGCCGCCCGTGAGGTGGGGCGGACCGGCTAACGGGAGGCGGCCATGCCGTTCGAATTCAAGCTGCCGGACATCGGTGAAGGCGTCGCCGAAGGCGAGATCGTCCAATGGTTCGTGAAGGAGGGTGACCGCATCACCGAGGACGCCCCCCTGGTGAGCGTGCTGACCGACAAGGCCAACGTCGAGATCCCCTCCCCACGGACGGGCCGCATCACGAAGCTCCACGCTGCGGTCGGAGCCAAGGTCAAGGTTGGTGGCCTGCTCGTCACCATCGAGACGGACGAGGCTGCCTCGCCCCGGCCTTCGTTCTCCACCGCTCCAGCGACCCCTCCGGCTCCCGCTCGGTCCCAACCGGCCCCGGCGCCCAGCGCGGGAACGGGTCCGACCGCGGCCCCGACCGGTGGGGCACGGGTCCTGGCCCCCCCGAGGGTACGTCGAATGGCCGCCGAGCGGGGCATCGACCTCTCGACGATCCGCGGCTCCGGCCCGCAGGGCCAGATCACGGAGGCCGATCTCTCGGCCTCGTCCGTGGGTTCGAGTTCGGCCCCGCCGCCCTCGCCCGCTTCGACGCCTCGGTCCCCGACCGCCGCAGCACCTGCGGTTGGCCCGCCGGCCGGAGGGGCGGGAGAGGAGTCGACCCAGCGCGAGCCGATCCGGGGGCTTCGGCGGGTCATCGCCGACCACATGGCAGAGTCGAAGCATCGCGCCGCCCACTTCACCTACGTCGAAGAGATCGATGTGACCGAGCTGGTCCGCTTCCGGGAACGGATGGCGAAGCATGTCGAAGCGTCCGGGGCGAAGCTCACCTACCTCCCCTTCATCATCAAGGCGGTGATCGCTGGCCTCCGGGCGCATCCGAGGCTGAATGCGCGCATGGACGATGAACACCAGGAGCTTGTCCTACACTCGGGCTACCACATCGGCGTCGCCGCCGCGGCTCCCGGAGGGCTCATCGTCCCGGTGATCCACCACGCCGACCGTCAGAGCGTGGCCGAACTGGCCCGTACGCTCCAGGACCTGTCGACCCGGGGCAAGGCCGGGACCCTCACCCGGGCCGAACTCTCGGGAAGCACCTTCACCATTACCAGCCTGGGAGCGCTGGGCGGAATCCTAGCGACCCCGATCCTGAACTACCCGGAGGTGGGTATCCTCGGGGTGCACAAGATCGTCCGCCGGCCCGTCTACCGCGCGGACGGGTCGATCGGCCCCGCCGATCTGATGAACCTCTCGATTTCGCTCGACCACCGCGTCATAGACGGGATCGAGGGGGCCCAGTTCCTGGCGGTGGTGAAGGGGTTCCTGGAGGACCCGCACCGGCTCTTCGCTGAGCTGGCATGACCGAGCCGGTGGCGACGGTCCCCCTCCCCTACCGGCGGCGCGAGGCCGAATCGCTGCTCGGCCCCGGGGGGTTGGAGACGCTTCGGACCGCCTTCCGGTGGATGCTCCGGGCGAGGGCCCTCGACGCCCGGATGCAGGCCCTCCAGAGGCAGGGACGGATCGGCTTCTACGGGGCCGCGACCGGTCAGGAGGCCGTCAACATCGCGGCCGGTCTCGTGAGCCAACCGGGCGACTGGATCGCCTCCGGGCTCCGAGAGCAACTGGTGGCCTTGGTTCGAGGGCACGATCTCACGACCTACGTCCATCACCTTTTTGCCGATGCCCTCGACCCGGCGCTCGGGCGGAACATGCCCTGCCACCCGACCGCCCGGGAGGTCCACTACCTGGCGATGTCGAGCGTCATCGGCACCCAGATCAGCCATGCCGTCGGGCTTGCCCGGGCGGCCCAGTACCGGCACGACCCCTCGGTGACCCTCGCCTTCTTCGGCGACGGGGCCACCAGCTCCAACGACTTCCACGCCGGCCTCAACTTCGCCGGGGTCTGGAAGGCCCCGGTCGTCTTCTGCTGTACCAACAACCAGTGGGCGATCTCGATACCGGTCGACCGGCAGACCGCGGTCCCCCGCCTGGCGATGAAGGCGTCGGCCTACGGACTCCCCGGACAGCAGGTCGACGGGACCGACTTTGTCGCGGCCTACTCCGAACTGGGCCGAGCGATCGAGCGGGCCCGCAGTGGGCAGGGCCCGACCCTGCTCGAATTCGTCCTCTACCGAATGACCCCTCATTCGACCTCCGACGATCCCACCCGTTACCAGCCGGCCGATTGGGCGACCCGGGCCCGGGCCCACGATCCGGTCGACCGCCTCCGTTCCTGGCTGTTGGCCGAAGGTCTGACTTCCCTGACGGAAGAGGCCGAGTGGTCCCAAGAGGCCGACGCCCAGGTCCGGGCCGCCGTCGAGCGGGCCGAGGCGACACCCCCGCCCCCGCCCGATTCACTTTTCCGCGACACCGTCTTTCGGGGCGGCGGCTAACGCCGTCCGGGACGGAGGAAAGGAATCAGCATGGCGGGGACGTATGCGCGCACAACCGAAGTACTGGTGATGGGGGGCGGTCCCGCCGGCTACATGGCCGCGATCCGGCTGGGCCAGCTGGGCAAGAAGGTCCTGCTCGTCGAGCGTCGGGATCTGGGCGGGGAATGCCTGAACCGCGGATGCATCCCCTCCAAGGCGCTGATCCACGCCTCCCGGCTGTACGCGCAGCTGAACCAGGAGGGCGCCGAGGTCGGCGTTACCACCGAGGGCCTACGGTTCGACATGGCTCGGACCCAGCATTGGAAGGGCGAGGTCGTCGCCAAGGAGCGCCAGGGAGTCCAGACGCTGCTCAAGGCGGCCGGCGTGACGGTCCTGAAGGGCGAGGCGCGCTTCACCGGGCCCCGATCCGCCCAGTACACGGCCCCCGACGGTGGGAGCGAGCGGATCGACTTCACCGCCGCGCTCATTGCGACCGGGGCGGTGCCCATTACCCTGCCGGGGTTCGAGACCGACGGGAAGCGGGTGATCAACGCCTGGGAACTGTTGGACCTCGACCATCTCCCCAAGAGCTTGATCGTCCTGGGCGGGGGCGTCTCGGGGTGCGAGCTCGGTCAGTTCATGGCCCGGGTGGGGGTCGCCGTCACGATCGTGGAGCTGATGCCCCAGCTGCTTCCCGGACTCGACGCCGACCTCGCCCGGGAGCTCACCCGGGCACTGGAGCGCTCGGGGGTCTCGGTCCGGACGGGAACCC
>JBBYJM010000078.1:0-4833 GCA_043196275.1 Thermoplasmata archaeon | reverse complement strand
TGCGGTACCTCCGTACGCTGCGCTCCCTTCCCGCGGACCTCTTCCACCTCACGGGCAACCGGATCTGGTGCGCCGACTTCTACCTCCCCTTCCAAGGGCTCTTCGAATGGCCCGTGGTGGTGACCGGGCACGGGTTCTACCAGTATGCGATCCACCCGCGGTGGTGGGATCGGTGGTACTTCGAACGGTACTATGTCGGCCGACTGCGGCGGGTCGCGGCGTACGCCGCCATCTCGGAACTCGAGCGTAGCCAGTTGATCCGCTGGGGCCTTCCGCCCGGCCGGATTGAGCGGGTGCCCAACGGGATCGACCTGGCGGAGTTCACCCCGCCGGCCGACCCGCCGGCGGACGTACGGGAGGCGTGGGGGCTCACGAGCACGCACCTTGCCGTGTACGTCGGGGGATTCTTCGAGAACAAGCGGGTCAACCGGCTGGTGCGAGCCTTGGCCGCCCGGGATGGCCGCTGGGGCCTCGTCGTCTACGGCCCGGACCGGGCGGTTCCTCCGTACGATGCCGCGAGCGTCGGTCGCCTCGCGGCCGAGCTCAAGGTACCGTTCCGCTGGATGGGGGTTCGGCCCCGCGCGGAGGTCCGTTCGGCCCTCCGGGCGGCCGATGTCGTGGCTCTCGGAAGCAGTTACGAGGGCTTCGGCCTCCTCCTGCTCGAAGCCATGGCCTCGGCTCGGCCCTTCGTCAGCTTCGAGGTGGGGGTCGCCCGCGAGCTGGCCGAGACCGGCGCCGGCCGGGTAGTTCAAACGGAGGCGGAGTTTGGCGCGGCTCTGGCCGATTACGAGTCGGCTGAAGCGCGCGCCCTATCGGGAGAGCGGGGCCGGGAGGCCGTTTCCCGATGGTCGGACGACGCCATGGTCGACCGCTACCTGGCTGTGTACGGACGGGTGAGGGCCCGGTCGGCCGGGCCGCCGGAGGTCCCGAGATGAGCGCGATCCGGATCCTTCGGATCCACAGTTGGGACGGGCAGGTCGGTGGCGCGGAAAACTACATCCACGCCATCGATCGGGCTCTGGCCCCCAAGGGATTCGAGACCCGCTTGCTTTCGCTCGTCAGTTCGCCGCCCGACACGGCCGGTCCAGGGGAGACCTTCGTCCGGGTGCCGCCGCCGAACCCCCGACGCTACGTGACGGACCTACGCGCGCACGGGCACGTGGCCCAGGCGATCGGGGCGGCGACTAGGGAGTTTGCGCCGGATCTCATTCACCTCCACCACTTCGATGCCGCCTTCGGTGAGGTCGCGGCGGCACTACGAAGCACCGAACTGCCGATCCTCTTCACTGGTCACGACGCGGAACTCGTCTGCCCGAACGGGCAACTGGTGCGGCCAGGGGGTATCATCTGCGAGGGCGGGATCCGGCCCCGATGCGGGTTCACCGGATGCCCCGTGGGCTGGGGGCTGCCCTACGAACTGGCCCAACGGGTGGCCTTCGACCGGTACGTCGCGCCCCGGATCCGCGCGTACATCTGCCCGAGCGAATCGCTGCGCCGGTACCTGACCTCCCAGGGATATCGGCCGACCATTCACCTTCCCTCCTTTGCGGTCCAGCCGCCGGCGATCCTCCAAGCACCTCCGGCTTACCCCGAGCCTTCGGCTCCCCTGACGATCGGGTTTCTCGGGCGGATCGAGTTGTACAAGGGGCTCCGCGACCTGGTGGATGCGGTGGCCCTTCTGCGCCGTCGCCTGAACGGTGTCCGACTCGCCATCGCGGGGGCGGGAGCGGCGGATTCAGATCTAGACCGGTACCTGGCCGAACGGGATCTCACGGGAGCCACCCAACGCTGGGGGATGGTCGGGGGATCGGCCAAGGAGGAGTTCTTCCGGTCCATTCACCTACTCGTGGTGCCCTCCAACAAGTTCGAGAACAGTTCGCTCAGCGCCATGGAGGCGATGGCCCGGGCCCGGCCGGTCGTGGGGACCGATATCGGGGGAATCCCGGAGGTCCTCGGACCCGACCTTGCCGGCCTGGTCGTCCCGATTGCCGACCCCGCGCGGCTCGCCCAGGTCATGGAAGACCTGCTGACCCACCGACCGGAGGCACTCCGGTTAGGTGAGTTGGCGCGCCGGCGCGCTCTCGAGGTGTACACGGAAGCCCGCCATGTCGACGGGCTCGTGGAAGTGTACCGTACGGTGCTGGGCTCCCAGGATCCACCTCCCTCCGAGATGGTTCCCACCGATCACTGACGGGGCTGAGAAGCCCCGGGCGCGGGATGGGCGCCCGTCGGTGAGTTCGGCTTACCCGCCCAATGGAAACGGGAAAGGAAAGGGTTGGACCTCTCCCCGTCCGGGGAGAGGTGGACCGGTGCGGGGAGGTCGGCGCCTAGTCGTCCCCGAAGTCCCCGCCGCCCATGCCGCCCATACCGCCCATGCCGCCGCCGGGGCCGCCCGGGCCACCGCCGGAGGGGGGCGGGCTCGACTTGGAGGCGATGACGTCGTCGATGCGGAGGATCATGACCGCCGCATCGGTGGCGCTCTGGATCGCCTGACGCCCGACCCGGATGGGCTCGACGACATGGAGCTTCGCCATGTCGTCCACCTTGCCGGTCGCGATGTTGACCCCGGCACTCTTCTGGCCGCCCTTGTGGGACTTCCTTAGCTCGATCAAAATGTCGATCGGGTCCAGGCCGGCGTTCTCGGCCAGGGTGCGGGGGATCGTCTCGAGGGCCTCGGCGAAGCTCTCGAAGGCGATCTGCTCGCGTCCGCCGATCTTGGCGGCCTCGTCCCGGAGCCGGAGGGCGATCTCGCTCGCGCTGGAGCCTCCCCCGGTCACGGTGCGGCCGTCCTCGACCGCGACCGCCACCACGTTGAGGGCGTCATCGAGGGAGCGCTCGATCTCATCGAGGACATGCTCGGTTCCGCCCCGCATCAGGATCGAGACGGCCCGGGCCTTCTTGGCGCCGGTCACGAAGGTCAGGGAGTCCTCCCCGATCTTGCGCTCCTCGACCCGGCCCGCGGTGCCCACATCCTCCTTGGTGAGTTCGCTCACCTTGCTCACGATGTTGCCGCCGATCGCCTTGGCGAGCTTCTCCATGTCCGACTTCTTGACCCGGCGGACCGCGTAGATGCCCTCCTTGGCGAGGAAGTGCTGAGCCAGGTCGTCGATCCCCTTCTGGCAGAAGACGACGTTGGCCCCGGACTTCTTGACCTGGTCGACCATCCGCCGCAGCATGTTCTCCTCCTCCTGGAGGAAGGCGTTCAGCTGGGTCGGGTCGTTGATCTCAATCTTGGCGTCGATCTCGGTCTTCTTGATCTCGAGCGCCGCATCGAGCAATGCGATACGGGGGTTCTCCACCACCGAAGGCATCCCGGAGTGGACCTTCTCCTTGTCCACGATGACCCCCTCGATGAGCTGGGTGTCGGTCATCGAGCCGCCCTGCTTCTTGATGAGCTGGATGTTGTCGAGGTCGACGTAGTATCCGTCGCCCTTCTTCTCGGCCACACTCGTGACCGCCTTGACCGCAATCTCCCCGAGCATCTCCCGGTTGGAGGAAACCGACTTGGAGGACATCGAGGTGACCGCGATGCGCTTCAGGCCCTCGGCGTCCTCGATCTTGATCGGCTGGCTGATGCTATTGAGAACTTCCAGCGCCTTGGTGGCCGCCAGCCGGTAGCCCTGGGAGATGATGGTTGGGTGGATGTTCTGCTCGACCAGGCTCTCGGCGCGCTTGAGCAGTTCGCCGGCGAGCACGACCGCGGTCGTCGTGCCGTCACCGCACTCCTGGTCCTGGGTCTTGGCCACCTCGACCAGCATCTTGGCGGCCGGGTGCTCCACATCCATCTCCTTGAGGATGGTGACCCCGTCGTTGGTGACCACGACATCGCCCATCGAGTCGACCAGCATCTTGTCCAGGCCCCGCGGGCCCAGCGTCGACCGGACGGCATCGGCAATCGCCTTGGCCGCCTGGATGTTGTTCGAGAGGGCCCCACGGCCCCGCTCGCGCTTCGTTCCTTCCTTCAGCACCAGAATCGGCGTCTGTCCAGTTAGCATGGTTCTTCCCTCCGGGAGTCCCCGGAAACAGTTTCAGTAGAAAAGCGGTTGTATTTAAAGGTGACTTGAGCCAAAATCCTTCGGACCCGCGGCCAGGGTGAGCCGCATCAGTCGTCCGCGGCCCCTTTGGCCCGGTCCATCCGCAGCCCCCCCCCGTCATCGAGGGGCGTGCACCCTGCCACGGGATCCGGTCGGTCCGGCTCGTCGGTCCCTATCTGGTGGGTGGGTCGGCCTCGAGTCTGACGCCTCCCTCGCTCCCGCCCAGGGGCTCAATCCCCATGGGGCCGTGAGCTCGGGTCGCGCGCTGCGACCCTTTGGGCCCCGACCAACGCTCTTCAAGGGCCCCGCCCGAGCGGCACGGACGATGCGATCGAACGCCTCAGTGGCCGTAGCGGCGGCGTCGGGTCTGGTAGGCCCGGATTGCCCGAAGGAAATCGAGCTCGGTAAGCCCGGGCCAGAGGACATCCGAGAAGTAGAGTTCGCTGTAGGCCGACTGCCAGAGCAGGAAGTTCGAGATCCGCTCCTCGCCGCTGGTCCGGAAGACGAGGTCGGGGTCTGGCAGATCGGCGGTGTAGAGGTTCTGGGCCACGAGTTCGGGGGTGATCTGGTCCGGTTCGAGCCGTCCTGCACGGACTTCGCGGGCCAGCCGTCGGATGGCTTCGACGATCTCGGCGCGTCCTCCGTAGGCGATCGCGACGTTATAGAAGTACTGATCGTAGGCGGCGGTCGCGGCCTCGGCCCGCCGAATCGCGTCCTGGACGCGGGCCGGTAGTGCGGCCCGGTCGCCGATCGCCCGGACCCGAATCTTGTGGCGGTGGACCCGGGCGTCGGTGGCGAT
>JBBYJM010000077.1:0-4846 GCA_043196275.1 Thermoplasmata archaeon | reverse complement strand
GAGTGCGACTACCCCCCTGAAGCCCGCCGACTGCCGGCCGTCAGGCGGCCCAAAACCCGGGACTTTGAACTCCCTTCGGCTGCGATTGATGCCCGGGTCCAATCGGTTCGGAGCCGGCAGGAGAGCCTCTACGAACTGGATATCCCGGCTCTCCAGCGACTGAACCCGGACCTCCTCCTGACCCAGGATCTCTGCGGGGTCTGCTCGGTGACCGACGCCGAGGTGGCGTCGGCCTGCGCCACGGCCGGGATCGCTCCCTGCATCGTTTCGCTGGCCCCCCGGACGCTGGAGGATGTTGCGGTGAGCCTCGAGCAGGTGGGCGAGGCGATCGGGGACACCCTGGCTGGGCGGACCGCCGCCGATCAGTTCCGGCAACGCCTCCGACCGGTGGGCCCGGCGCCGGGGGCGAATCGGGTGGCGATCGTCGAGTGGCTGGACCCCCCCATCCTGGCCGGCCTCTGGGCGCCCGACCAGGTCCGCGCGGCCGGGGGGGTGGCTCTGGCGACCCATCCCGGGACGCCGGGCGTAAGGACCCGTTGGGACGCGCTGGGAGAGCTCCGGCCGGATCTCGTCATCCTCGCTCCCTGCAGCTTCCCAATCGATCGGACCCGACGGGAGATTGCGTCGACCCCGTCGATCGGAGCCGCCCTGGGCCGACTCGACCCGTCTCGGGGAATCTGGCTCGCCGACGAGGCGTACTTCAGCCGCCCCGGTCCCCGACTGGCCGATGGGGTGGAGCTGATCCGGAGCCTGCTCCACGGGAGCCGACCCACGGGGCGGCTGCCGGTCGAACGGTGGAGTCCGGCGGCCCCTGATGGAGGCCCCCGATGAACGGCCCGCAGCGATTCTACTATACCTACACGACGAACCAGACCACGCCGGTGCCGGCCCCGGGGTTCCACACGAGCCGGGTGGAGGTGCAGCACATCCTGCTCGCCTACGTCGTCCTCACGGTCGATCTGGCGATCATCCTGAACGGGGACGGGGCGCTGTCGCTCGCCGCGGCCAGCGGTTCCTTCAGCCTCTCCTGGGAGGTGGTGCTGCTGGCGGCGATCGCGGCCCTGACCGGATTTTTGGCCCACGAGATGGCGCACAAGTACTACGCCCAGCGGCACGGGTTCTGGGCCGAGTTCCGGATGTCGCCGTTCGGCCTCGTCTTCTCCTTACTGACCGCGTTCGTCGGCTTCCTTTTCGCCGCCCCGGGGGCCACCCTCGTCCAGGGAATGTCGGATCTTCGATCCTGGGGCCGCACCGCGCTCGCCGGCCCGGTGTCCAACCTGATCTTTGCCGGAGCCTTCCTCGCCGGGACCTTCGCGGCCGCGGTTTGGGGCGGAAGTTTGTTCTGGGTCGGTGCTCTGGCACTGTTGACCTTCTTCAACGCCTGGTTCGCCGCGTTCAACCTGATCCCCCTGGGTCCCTTGGACGGGGCCAAGGTCTGGAGATGGAGTCGTCCCGTCTGGGCTGGAACTATGACGTTCAGCGCAGGTCTGGCCCTCCTGGCTTTCGGCATCTCCAATTACGGCTGGTTACTCCCCGGCCGGTAAGAACCGATGACCGCCCCGACGATCCGCGAACTGGGCCAGGAGAGGTTCATGCTGGACCTCGGCTTCCGGGGATCCCCGGGCCTTATTGCGTCGTTCCTGCTGCCGGGGGACGACGGCTGGACGCTCCTCGAAACCGGCCCCACGACCTGCAAGGCACAACTCCTCGACGGGCTCGCGGCCGCGGGCGTCGAACGGACCGAAGTCGCCCGGGTCGTGGTGACCCACATCCACCTTGACCACGCCGGCGGGGTCGGCGCTCTCCTGCCCGAGCTGCCCCGGGCCACCGTCTATGTGCATCGGCTTGGGGTCCCTCACCTCATCGACCCGACACGGCTCGAGGCGAGCGCCCGCCAGGCTTGGGGCGCTCAGATGGACGCGCTCTTTGGGGGCCTCGCCCCGGTCCCGGCCGATCGGATCCGCCCACTCTCGGGCGGCGAGCGTTGGCCGCTCCGATCCGGCGACCTCGAGGTCCTGGCGACCCCGGGGCACGCCCGGCACCACCTCGCCTTCGTGGACCACGCCCTGGCGGCGGTCTTCACCGGCGATGCCGCCGGGGTCCGACTGGCCGCGAGCTGGAGGACCCGCCCCGCGGTTCCCCCACCGGACCTCGACCTGGACCTGCTCTACGGCAGCCTCGACCGCATGCGGCCCGCCGAGCTCAGGCAGGTGCTGCGCAGCCACTTTGGGCCCGATCCGGACGGTCCCCGATCCCTCATGGAGTACCGGTCGATCGTCGAGGAGTGGCGCGCCGTCGCCTGGGAGGCATTCCAGGAGTCCCCCGATCCGCACCGGATCGCGGAGCGACTGCGAACCTACGAGATCGGTCGGGAGCGGGCGGCCGGCCACCCGCACCACCCTTCGGATACCGGAGTCCCGTTCTTGGACTATGAACTTGCGGCGCAGGGATTCCTGCGGTACTTTCAGACTCGCGGCGACGGCCGCTGACGCCGCCCTTGGGGCTTCGAGGCACGGGATCCGGAGCGGCCCGGCGGGTCGACGAGGGTCACCAGGTTGGTGGGCCGACCTTCGACCGGGAATCCCGCGGTCAGCACGACCGGCCCCGGGTCCCGGATCTCCGACGCCACGACCTGATAGGCGGCCCGACGAAGATCCACGAGGCCTCCCCGGCTCTCGGGAGCGGGTCGGCCGATGACCCCCCAGATCAGCGCCAGATGCCTGAGCGTCTCCGGCCGCTGGGACAGCGCAAGGGTCGGGATGGAGGAGCGGAGGGACGCAATCCATCGGGCCGTCCGGCCCGAGTGGGTCGGCGCGACGATCGCCCCGGCGCCCACGCCCTCGGCAAGCTCCACCGCCGCCCGGGCCACCGCCCGCTCGTCCGTCCACCGTTCGTTCCCTGCGCCGGATTCGTCCCGGAAGGACGACGTGGCCAGAGCGGGTTCGGTCGCATTGGCGATCCGATCCAACCACCCCACCGCCTCCGCCGGGAAGTCGCCGATGGCGGTCTCCTCGCTGAGCATCACGGCATCGGCCCCGTCCAAAACCGCATTGGCCACATCGGTGGACTCGGCTCGCGTCGGGCGCGGCGCGTGGACCATGCTCAACAGCATCTGGGTGGCGACGATGGAAAACCGGCCGGCCCGGTGGGCCGCACGGATCATCCGCTTCTGCTCCAGCGCGAGGCGCTCGAGAGGGACCTCAATCCCGAGATCGCCGCGGGCCACCATGATCCCGTCGGCGACCTCCAGAATCTCCTCCAGGTGGTCCAAAGCTTCGGCTCGCTCGATCTTCGCGACGATCCCGACGGAGGCCCCTCCGGGCCGAGCGTCGAGCACCCTCCGGGCCAGAAGGATGTCCTCCCGGTCCCGGACGAACGACAGCCCGAGGAAATCCATCCCATGTTCCACCCCGATGGCGATGTCGTGGCGGTCCTTGGCCGCAAGGACCGCTGTCCGAAGGTGGGCCCGGGGAAAGTAGATCCCGGCGTGGTCGGAGACGACCCCCCCATGGACCACCCGGGTCACGAGCGTCCCGGCGCGAATCTCCTCGACGACCAGGTCGACCAGGCCGTCGCCCAGGATCACCGGATCCCCCACCCGGGCGGCCTCCGAAATTCGAGGCACCTGGGCCCCGACCCGGGTCCCGTCGCCCGGCCGCTTCACCTCCGAGTCCAGAATCCACTCTTGTCCCGGAGTGAGACGCACCGATCCCGACCGGATGACTCCGAGGCGGATCTTCGGACCCGGGACATCACCGAGGATCGCCAGGTGGCGACCCGAGGCCCGGGCCACGGAGCGGACCCGGCCCAGATACATCACGTGCTCTTCGTCGGTCCCGTGGGAGAAGTTGATCCGGAACGCGTTGGCGCCGGCGCGGGCCATCTGCTCCAAGATCGTCCGGCGGATCGACCCCGGTCCCACGGTGGCTAAGATCTTCGTCCGCCGCATGCGCCGGTCATGAGGCCGACCTACAAGAGCCGGCCCCCGGGGGCCGGTCCTCTTCCCCACTATCCTCATATCCCCCCGGCCCGGTCGTAGTGGGCCTAGCCCCGTGGTGTAGTGGCCAAGCATGCTGGCCTTTGGAGCCGGCGACAGCGGTTCGAATCCGCTCGGGGCTAACTCGGAGCGGCGGCCAATTCGAGGAGGCGGCCGGATCCCCGTGTCAGTGGATCGATCGCCATTGTCGGCGGAGGCGCGATCGGAGGGCGCTCCGATGCACCCATCGGGTGGGGTCGTACCCTTGGACTGCTCCCTAGAATCTCTAGCACTTCTGGAAGAGGCTTTCGGAACCGAAGGACCTCGTAGCGCGGCCGGGCTCCTTCGAGACCAGGCCGTCCCTGGGCCGGGGGGGCAGCGTCGTCTCCAGGCAGTTCGGAGGCCCGGTGGTTCCAGGAGTGCGGATCCATCAAGCTCTGGCAGTGCCCGGGACTGCTTGGATCCAAAGGCCCTCTGAGCCGTCCCCTGTTTGGGGGGAGGTAGGTTCATTCCTAGTCCTCCATCTCCCGCTCGATTCCCAGTCCATGCATCGTATGCCGTGTGGAGCGTCCGAGGGCTGGCGCTCTGCGTCTACGGCTTCCGCTCGCCCTGAAACCTTGCGGGCCCTCTGGGGAGCGTCCGCCGTTGCTCTCGCCCGCTTGACTGGGCCAAAGACTGAATCCACGAGGGGCGTCTAGCCCCCTCGGTGCGAGCGTCACTTCTCGCCTTGCACCTTCCGGCGCATCGGTGGGGTGAATCTATTGTCGGAGGGGAGTCGCCCCCTGGACCCGCCTCTCGTTCCACCGTCTGCCCGCGATTGCGAGAGCCGTCGGCATCGATCCACCTTCCGAAATCCCCCCCGATCTCCTC
>JBBYJM010000076.1:0-4874 GCA_043196275.1 Thermoplasmata archaeon | reverse complement strand
GCCGCGCCCGTTGCGGCGACACCGCCCGGACCTCGAGCTTGGGATACCGCCGGCGGGCCGCTTCGAACCGCTTCAGGGTGAGCGGCAGACGGGGATCCGCCTCCAAGAGGAGCCTTATCGACCCCCCGCGGCGGGCGAACTCCCCGAGCGGCTGGAAGGTCCCGACCTCCATCGAGGCCCTGAGGGACCGGTAGGTCAGCATCACGCACAGTTCCTTCTCGGCCCGCGCGATCATGTCCCGCAGGATCGGGTAGGCGGCCGGGGCGCCGGTGATGAGTTGGAACCGGGGGGCGCCGGCGACCAGCTCCTGGGTGATCTGCGGAAGGTTGCGGCCCAGCTCCCGGGCGAGCGCCACATCCTCCTCCAGGATCCGGCGACGTTCGGGAAGGCTCCGCTCGAAGAGCAGAGTCGGCGGCAGGGCGACGTAGCGTCGGGGGCGCTCGGCCGTCACCTGGACCAAACCGCGCTGCCGCATGCTGTCGAGGGTCCGGTAGACGATGACCCGGTCGACTTCGGCTTCCCGGGTCAGTTCCCGGGCGGTGGCTCGGCCCCGGCGGAGGAGGAGCAGGTAGAGGCTCGCCTCTCGATCCTGGAACCCGAACCGGCTCATCGCGCCCAAAAGCTCACGCCACTCCATTTGACCACCCCACCGTTTCCCTCAGGTCTCCCGGGGGGATGACGGATTGTAGTATACATCCGTTACAACCCGGAGCCCGACCCCCCAACGGCAGGTCTTCGGGTCCGGTCGCGGTCAAAAAATAGTGGCGGAAAGGGTTCGACGCCGCGGCGCAGGTCCGGGGGCTTAGGCCTTGTGGGCCATCCCGAGGACGTCGCTCTCGCTGAGGTGCTTCTGATGGCTGTGCTCCCCGTGCCACTGCACGAGGGCCACCAGTTCCTTCGGGTCGGCCGAGACCACTTCGAATCCGTCGGCGCAGGCCACCTTCCACTTGTCTCCCATGGTGTTCTCCTTGCTGGGCATGCCAGCGACCGCCCATCCACCCCGCGGGGATAATCGACGGTTGTTGCATCCGGTACCTACAACCCTCTCGGTTGCCGGGGCTGCCGAGGGGTGCTCGGTCAGCCTCAACCTCCTCCGATGGTTGTCCCACCCGCGGTCGTTCAGGCGTCGCCCCGGCGTGGCGCGCAACGAACGGTCCGGTGCCCCCCCGCGCTTTATGGGGGTGCGGACTGGACCGAACGTGGCGACGCCTTCCGCTCTCCCGACGCTCCTCGGAACCACGGTGCGTCGGTCGCTCGTCGTCGGCCGGATTTCGCTCGCCATAAGCTGCTTCATGGTGGTCGTCTATTCGGCCGGTTTCGGATTCGGCGGGCCCCTCCTGATCTCGATCGGCGCCTACATCCTCCCGATCTTCGCGGTCGCGGGCGGGATCGGCGGGGCACTGGTCTACTCGAACGACCGGCTCAAGGGCGTCCTCGAATACATCGTCGCGTACGGCCTGCGTCCCCAGCGGCTGCTGGTCAACGCCGTCGTGGCGAGCGCCGTCCAGGTCTCGATCATCCTCGCTCTCGGCATCGGGGCCGGGGTCACGACCTACCTGCTGAGCGGCCATCCGATGGTTCCCGCCCTGGTGGTGGTTCTGCTGGGGTACACGATACCGATGAGTTTCCTCTCCGCCGGGCTCATGACGACCGTGGGGGTCTACTGGACCTCGCTCGCCTCGCCCCGGTCGGGCATGAACAGCCCGCTTGGGGTACTCCCCATGATCGGTCTCCTACCGACCGGGGCGGTCCTGATCCTCGCCCTGGCGGCTCCCCGCGCCCATGCGGCCCAACTGGTCGGGGCGGCCGAACTCGTGATCTTCATCGTCCTCATGGTGCTCTGGGTCCGGAACGAGCGATTCATGCCGACCGAACGGTTGCTTTCGCCCGGGTGACTTCGCCGATGTCGTCACCCCAGGCCCCGCCCGTGATCACCGACCCTCCGCTCCCCTCGACGGCCGGCTCGATCTCGTTGGCCTGCCGGGGCGTCAACTCGGGGTACCGGGACCGTCCGGTCCTCCATGATGTCTCGTTTGCGATCGACCGGCCGGCGATCTACGTGGTCCTCGGGCCGAACGGTGCGGGAAAGACCACGCTGTTCCGGACGATCGCCGGAATACTGCGGCCGACCTCGGGCGAGGTGTTCGTCCGGGGGGCTCCGATCGTCCATCAGGGCTCCCGGGACCAGATGCACTATCTGTCCCACATGGACGGGATGCCCGACGGGCTGACCGTGAGGGAGGGGCTCGAGTTCTACGCGTCGATCGAGCGGGCGACCGCCGCCGACGTCGACCGCGTCCTCGACCAACTCGAGATCCGGCCGCTCGCCGACGCGTACGTCTCGAAGCTCAGCGCCGGGCAGCGCAAACGGGTCTCGATCGCCCGGGTCTTCCTCGTCGAACGGTCGATCTACCTGTTGGACGAGCCGACCGCCAACCTGGATCCGAAGGTGGCGCGGGAGATCCGGGCCCTCATCCTGAAGCTCAGCCAGAACCGGATCGTCCTCTACTCCTCCCACAACCTCTTCGAGGCCCGGGAGATCGGCGAGTACGTCCTGGCCCTCAAGGACGGGCGGCTCACCCTCTTCGACCGGATGGAGAACCTCCGGGGCACCCACTTCATCATCGGGGTCCGAACTCTGGAACCTTCGGCGGCGCTAGCCCAATGGGAGCGGCGGGGCGACTACTACCTCAAGGAGATCCCCGGCCCGGATCAGGTCCCGGGGCTCATCCAGGAACTCGAGCGTCAAGGGGTACGGATTCGCGAAGTTCGGGAGATGGAAAACCCGCTCGAGGAACTCTTCACGTAGTGCGGAGCGACAGCCGGGGATCGGGGCGTGTGGCCCCGAGGAATCAAAGCAGAATTGCCAGGCGAATCGGAACAATTCGGACCTCAGTCTTGCCCAGGACCGAACCCTTGTACACCGGGCCGCCTTCGGTTCTTGGACCGAATCGGGTCGGTGTTCCCCGTGCATGCGGGGATGGTCCTGTCATCGCCGGCGCGGCGGGGTTCGTCTCGCCCAGTGTTCCCCGCGCATGCGGGGATGCCTCCAGAAACGCGAGTAAGGTGGGGGGAGGCGCGGGACACCCCCACGCGTTTGATGTAGAGGACGTCCAACTCCTTACAATGGAGCCACCTCCAGAAGGGTCGCTCCGATGTCCGCAAGCGGTTGGAGCTGCATCCGTCGGACAGAACCAGAAGGGAACTCGGTTGAGGGAGAGTCGAACAGGAGAAGTTGGGTACGGTAGGGAAACTCCGCCATCGCATCCCCCCCGCCGAGACCGTAGCTGACGTAATCCGTGAAGTAGAGGAGGAGGCGGGCGGACCGTTTCTTCTGCAGAGCCTCGGTAAACCGACGAAAGCCGACCGGTTCGGCACGAAGGGCCTCTAAGATCTCGGCCAAGACTGGCCGGGAGGAAAGACCAACCAGACCATCGTAGACGGCATAGACCTCCGGGCGGGGGTCAAATGTGACCACTTCGGCCCGAAGAAGTCGATTACAGGGCGCGGTCCTCATAGGGAGCACCTCCTGTCTTGAATGATCGCTTCGAAGACCGGTGACCCGGTGCCCTCGCCTTCGGTATGACTTTCCCAAACCTGCTGGGGCCCTGTTGCTAACTCAGGTCGAACGTACACGGATCGGAAGCGGTGGGCCTGGATGGAAAGGCCCTTTCCTAGCTGTCTTCGATTTTTGTACGGCAGGAGGGAGATCCTTTGTCGGTCCCGTGCGCCGCCCGGGATCAAGGGAGTTCCAACCAATCGGGGCAGATGTTCCCGTGCTGGGTAAGCGAGGCAGAGTAGGGGCAGCTCGGAGGCAACCCCCGGTCCTCCCGTCGGGCCCGTCGTTGGTGAAGTCCCTTCCTCCGACCGACCCCAGACCTCTGGGGTCCCTACGGCGGCACAGGTTTCCTCCTGTTGGCCGCAGGTCAACTCAGTCCATTCCGGCCGTGTCTCTCTCTTCGTCGCGGTTTGCGCGGTCATCACCTATAGTCCCGGCCGGCATTAGTCCCTCCCGAACCACCCCTAGCGCGCCAGCGCAATGCGGGACCAGGTGGGATACTCCTTGGCCTCCCGACCGAATGGCCACCGCCAAACCGTGACTTGGCACATGGCAATGGTGACACGGGGCCTCGTGGGTAGCCGGGGCCCTGAACACCCCCTTGGGGTGGACAAGGGTCTCCCGGTTCGGAAGCCGGAGCTTAGCCCCTAGGTGGGCGTCTGGAGGGGGAACTTGGCAAGACAGATTCGAACCCTCAGTTCGCTGACCTCGGTGTAAAGGGTACGGACGAATTATTCGCGGATTCTGTCACGGGTGGCGCGCGCCTGAGACGGAGGACCTACCCGACCGGGCCGTCCCCCTGGGTTGGGAGATTCGTTGGGCGATGTCGCCTCCGACAAAGTGGATATCTTTGAACGGGTCCACCGGCCGTGCCTTACGATCCATTCCTTTGAGGAAGGTAAAACAGGGATACGGGTATTGGAAAAGTGCGGTTGTCGGGATTCGAACCCGAGTAGGTAGCTTGGGAAGCTACCGTCCTAACCACTAGACCACAACCGCCCGCGGAGGGTGAGCGGCCGGCGTTCATGAATCTTTGCGCAATGGGGTCGGCTCGCCCGACGCGGGGGCCGGTCTGTCCCCAGAGACCCGAAGGAACCCACCAGGCCCCAGCCCGACTTCCCGACAGTGGGCCGACCCCGAGGGTTTACATCAGCATCCCGACCGACTCGCTCGGGATCGAGGGGGCGGCCGCAACCAGGTCGGAGTTCGTCACCAGCCGTTCGGCGGAGGGGCTGATGAGTCCGGCCTTCTGCAGCAGTCGCCGGGACTTGACCGGGTCGTTGGTGGACAGCCCCACGAGCGCCCGTCCGTCCTC
>JBBYJM010000075.1:0-4899 GCA_043196275.1 Thermoplasmata archaeon | reverse complement strand
CGCTTCGGCTCGGCCGAGGCCACCTCGAAGGCGTTGAACAGGGAGCCGTACTTCTCCACCAGGCCCACTGCGAAGAGCGGGTGGGTCTCCTCCGGCTTGAGGTGAAGGGCCGCCGCCACCTGGTCGAGCAGGCGGAGCGCGCGCTGCTCGTTCTTCCAGGCCTGGACCTTCTCCCGGCGCTGGTGGTCGTTGATGCGCTTGAGCGAAAGGTCGATCTGATTCTTCCCGAGATCGACCCGAAGGACCCGGGCGACGATCTTCTGGCCCTCCCGGATATGGTCGCGGATGTACTTGACCCAGCCGGTGGCGACTTCCGAGAGATGGATGAACGCCTCTCGGTCGTTGTACTCGTCCAGCTTGACGAAGGCGCCAAAGTTGCGGATCGAGGTCACCGTCCCCAGGACGAGCTCCCCCTCCTCGGGGTGGTCGGAGCCGAGCGGCATGGTCGCCGCGGCCTCCCTAGCTCGAGGCGGGACGCACCAGTTCGCCCCGCAGCTTGGCCTGACCGCCGGTCGGAACGGCCAACGTGGCGCCGCACACCAAGCAGTTGACGGTCGTCGCCGGGCGGCTATAGATGGTCTGCTCCCCGGAGCAGTCGGTACACTTGACGACCCAGAACGGGGCAGGGCCTCTGCGCTCGGTCATGATCAGTGATGCTCCACCAGTTCCAACTGACTGGCCCGCCAGCTGGGGGGCTGGACGGTGTACTTGCACTTCTTGCACCGATACTTGAGATTCACCCGTCGAACCGCCTTGGCCCGCCCTTCGGGCTTGGGGCGTGGGAAACCTCCGTACCCCCCGGTCGCCCGCCGGAAGCGTCGCTGCCCCCACTTGAGCTCGGAGGCCGTGCGCTTCTTCACCTTCTCCACGTCGTGCTCCGTGTGCGACTTGCACTTCGGACAGTACGACCGGACCACCTTGGGGTAATGCATCGGCGGCCGCCGAGCCGCGTGGCCTATTTAGGTTTGTTCCGTGCTCGGGGTCGAACCCCCGAGGGTGCCCTGTTCCGAGGGGTCCGGCCGCGTCGCTCCCTCGGTGCGCCGGGACGAAGCTTTAAGTAAGGATGCCTTTTGCGCGGCCCCGCTCACGGTGTTCCGATGGCAGAACGTTCGTCCCTCGAAGTGGTTCAAGAGGCCTTGGAAAAGGCCCCGTCCCGCGGGTTCGGCGAGACCGTCGAACTGACGGTGAACCTCAAGGATCTCGATCTGACCGTCCCAAAGAACCGGATCGAGGACGACATGCCGCTGCCCAACGGACGCGGTAAGCCGGTCAAGGTGGCGCTCTTCGGAACGCCCGAAATGTGCCAGAAGGTCAAGGGCGTGGTCGACCTCGCCGTCTCCTCGGCCGAGCTCGACGACGTGATCAAGGACAAGAAGTCCGCCAAGCGACTCGTGAACCAGATGGACTTCTTCCTCGCAGAGGCCCCTTTGATGCCGACGATCGGTAAGCGGCTCGGCGTAGTGCTCGGGCCCCGGGGGAAGATGCCCCGGCCGGTCCCTCCGGGCGGGGACCCCACCAACCTTATCAACAGCCTGAAAAAGTCGGTCCGCGTCCGTTCGAAAGGCAACCGCACCTTCCATGCCCCCGTGGGGACCCGGGCGATGACCCCGGAGCAAATTGCCCAGAACGTCGATGCGCTCCTCAGCCGGTTGATCGGTCGCCTCGAGAGGGGCGCGACGAACATTGAGTCGGCCTACCTCAAGACCACGATGGGTCCGGCGGTCCGGCTGCGGTAGGGAGAGGACATGCCCGGAAGAGATTCAGTTTCCCCGGCAAAGCTCAAGAGGGTCGAGCAGCTCCGCCAGCAACTCGCGGCCAAGCCGATGGTCGCCCTGATTGGGATCCGGGGCGTTCCGGCCTCCGCCCTTCAGTCGATGCGCCGGTCCCTGAGAGCACAGAATCGCCCGATCCGGGTCTCACCGAACAGCCTGATTCTGCACGCGCTCGAGGCGGCCGGTAAGGATCTGCCCTCACTGGAACCGCTCCGCGCCCACGTGACGGATCAGACCGCCCTCATGACCTGTGACGGCAACCCCTTTACCCTCTATTCGGAGCTCTCCAAGACTCGGTCCCCCACCCCGGCCCGGGGAGGCGAAGTCGCCCCGACCGACATCGTGGTCCCCGCCGGTACGACCAGTTTCAAGCCCGGCCCCATTGTCGGGGAACTCCAGCACGCCGGGTTCCCGGCGGCCATCGAGAAGGGAAAGGTCGTGCTGAAGAAGGACACCGTCATCGTCCGCAAGGGCGAGACGATCAGCCGGGAGGTCGCCGGGCTCCTGACCCGGATGGAGATCTTCCCGCTGGAAGTCGGCCTGAACCTCCGCGCCGTCGTGAACCGGGGGACCTTCTATCCCCCGGAAGTGCTCGCGGTCGACCTGGATGCCCTGCGGGCCGAGCTGGCCCGGTCGGCGCGCCGGTCGCTCGCCTTGGCGCTCGAGGTCGGATATGCGACCCCGGAGACGACTCCTCTCCTCCTCGGGCGTGCCCACCGGCGCGCTCTTGCCCTCGCCGTTGAGGCGAGCTATCCCACGAAGGAGACCGCCGCCTCGCTGTTCGCGAAGGCGCTCCGCCAGGCCAAGGCGGTGTCCGAGATCACGGGCCATTAGGGGTACCCCCGCAAGCCAAACTAGGTGAGAAACATGGAGTATGTGTACGGTGCGCTCTTGCTCAACGCCGCCGGTAAGCCGATCGACGAAAAGAGCCTGAATGGAGTCCTGATCGCCGCCGGAATCACCCCGGACTCGGGCCGAGCCCAAGCCCTTCTTGCGTCGCTGGAGGGTGTGAACATCGCCGAAGTCCTGGCCAAGGCCGAGACCTTCTCGGCCCCGGCCGCGGCGGCCCCCGCGCCGTCGGACAAGAAGGACGCCAAGGCCGAGAAGAAGGAAGAGGAAAAGAAGGAAGAGAAGGGCGTCTCGGAAGAAGAGGCTGCCGAGGGTCTGTCGGCCCTCTTCGGGTAACCCGGCCGTCGGCGGAGGCGCACCCCTTAAGTGGCGGGCCGCGTGGGTTCGGTCGGAGGTCACTCCCCGACGCTCATGCCGGCCCGCGAGTTTTGCGGAGTCGTCGGGGTATCTCTGCAGGGCCGGGGCGCGGCCCCGTACCTCTTCCGGGGGCTCCGCGCCCTCCAGCACCGCGGCCAAGAGTCGGCCGGAATCGCCACCACCTCCCACGGCACCCTCCATCACCGCAAGGGGATGGGGCTGGTCCATGAGGTGTTCACCCAGGAGCTGATCGACTCGCTGAGGGGGCCGGTGGGCATCGGCCATGTCCGGTACTCGACCACCGGGACCAGCGACCTCGAAAACGCCCAGCCCCTGGTCTTCAAGCTGGGCAACGAGGACGCGGCGCTGGCCCACAACGGCGATCTGGTGAACTTCGACCGGATTCGACGTCGCCTCGAAGCCCAGGGGATCGAGCTCCTTGGGAGCGCCGACTCGGAGACGATTGCCCAGATGGTCGCCCTGGAGTTCGGCCGAACTCATGACGTCGAGGCCGCCGTCCGAAGAGCGTGCGCGGAGCTGGTCGGTGGATATGCGGTCGTGATGCTCGTCGGGAGCCGTGTGGTCGCGTTCCGGGACCCCCTCGGCATCCGACCCTTGGTCGTCGGCACGGTCGAGGGGGGAGCGGCGGTGGCGAGCGAAACGGTCGCTCTGGAACTCATGGGCGGACAGGCCGGAAGGGATGTGGCCCCCGGAGAGATCCTGGTCCTGGACCGCGGAGAGATTGCCCGGACCGGCCGGATCTCGGGTGCCGGCGAGCGGGCCCATTGCATGTTCGAGTGGGTGTACTTCTCCCGCCCGGACTCCTCGGCCGAGGGACGATCGGTCTATGACGTGCGACACCGGATCGGTCAGCGGCTGGCTCAGGAGAGCCCGGCCGAGGCCGATCTGGTGGTCCCCGTCCCGGATTCGGCCCGGCCTCAAGCCCTCGGCTTTTCGGTTGTCTCCGGAATCCCCTACGCCGAAGCCTTGATCAAGAATCGCTTCGTCGAACGGACCTTCATCCTTCCCGACCAGCGCAAGCGGGAGCTCGAGGTCCGCGTCAAGCTGCACCCCGTGCCGGGCCTGTTGAAGGGCCGACGGGTGGTGCTGCTGGACGACTCGATCGTCCGCGGGACCACCTTGCGGGAGATCGTCCAGATGGTCCGCGGTGCAGGAGCGACCTCGGTCGACGTCCGGATCGGGTGCCCCCCGATCCGGGCCCCCTGCTACTTCGGCATCGACATGAAGGAGCGCAAGGAGCTGGTCGCCGCCGGACGGACGGAAGAGGAGGTGGCCGAGGTGATCGGCGCCGACAGCGTCCACTACCTTTCGCTGGAGGGATTGGTCGGTGCGATCGGCCTTCCCGAGCGGGACCTGTGTCTCGGCTGCCTGACCGCCCGTTATCCGCTGGACGTGCCGGCCGAGCGGCGCCGGCACCAGAAGTCCCTCGAGGAGTTCTAGGGCGTGGCCGCCGCCTTGGTGCTGGGGGCCGGACCCCGACTGCTGATCCGGGATCCGGGGGCCCTCGGCTGGCAGATCCTCCTCTGGGACCCCGATCCCTCCGGAGGGGAAGCCACCCTCCCAGTCGGAGCGGTCCAGATTCTGGCGGGACTTCCGGCCTCGGTGGAGATCGAGGTAGGATCGGAACGCCTCCGTCGCGCCGTCGAACGGACCGGCCGGCGGGCCCGGCTGGCGGACAGCGCGACGATCCGGAAGGCCCGGGGCTCGATTCCGGTCCCGACCGATGGCCGGGAACGCCGGTACCTGCTCGCCCTGGCCCGGGCCCGTCTGGAGGTGGCCCTGCGGGATCCGGACGAGGTCCTGATCGCGCTCGCCCGGGAGGAGGAGCGAGTCGAGAGGGCCCTCGGCCGGGAACAGAATGCGGCGCTCGAATTCGGTCGGGGATCCGATGCCAGCGTGG
>JBBYJM010000074.1:0-4987 GCA_043196275.1 Thermoplasmata archaeon | reverse complement strand
AACACCGTCCGGGGCCACCGGGCGCTCGGGGAGATCGCCCGGGCGCACCCCGAGTACTGGTTCATCCCCGGCGTCGAGATCTCGACTCGGGAGGGCCACCTCTTGGCGTACGGAATCTCGACCGACCCCCCCGTCGATCGGCCGATCGAGGAGACGGTCGAATGGGTTCATGACCTCGGGGGCATCGCCGCCCTGGCCCATCCCTACCGACGCACCCACGGTGCCGGTCGTCGGGCCGGAGACCGGACCGCCGTCGACCTGATCGAGACGGTCAACGGCCACAACACCTCGGTCGCCAACGCCCGGGCCGAGCTCCTCTCGGCCGAGCGGTCGCTCCCGTCGACAGGCGGGAGCGACAGCCATGAGCCCAGGGACCTCGGCCGCGCGTACACCGAGTTTCCGGACGACGTCCGGACGGTCGACGACCTTTTGGAGGCGCTTCGCCGCGGGTCGGTCCGGGGTTCGGGCAACTCCTTGGGGATTCCCGGACAGATCCGCTGGAGCCTCCGAACTTCCCTGCTCCGGGCCGCCCGGGGATTCCGATCCATCTGACGCCGCGGGTCGGTGGGCTCACCGCGGCGGGCGCGCGCCGATCGGCGTCGCCGGGATCCCCCCTAGAACTGGAGGCCAGTGAGGGGGCCTCCTGGGATCCTAGGTGGTGTCGACGTCCCTGAGCTACGGGGTCTCGACCCTTCCCGAGACCGCCCTCGATCCACCGGGCAATGGGCGCCGCGAACAGATTTTTCGGGCGGGATTGTCCGGGGGGTCCGTCGCCGCGAGGTTTGAGCGGGTCGACGTGCGGCCACTTGAGGCCGGTCGAGACCCGCCCCCGCCCGGATGGGTGCCCCCTGGCCGAATCCAGGGAGGCGCCGGGCGGTCGCCCGCCCACGCCTTAGTGCGGCCTAGAACCCCAGGCTGACGGCGCCCTTCCCCATCACGTGCAGCCGCTGGGAGAGTGCGGTCAGTACGGCGTGGGCATGGGTCCAGACCGGCACGTTCGCGAGGGCGACCGAGAGGCCCATTACCGCCCCGGTATGGGCCGCTGCGGCGACTCCCGCGACCCCGATCCCGGCGACGGCGACCCCCTTCACCAGGATCCCGGTCTTCCCGGCCATCACGCCGGCCTTGACGCTCGTGGCCGAGTGCGCGCCGGCCGCCGCATGGCCGGACGCGGATCTCGCTTGGGCCGGAGGGGCTTTGGGGGACGATCTCCCCACTCCGACCGACCCCTGGGTGTGAAGGCCCTTCGAATTCGGCGTGCCCGTCGGGGTCGGCTTCGCTTCGGTCGCTCCCGAGACGCTCACCTGGGTTGTGGTTTCCGCGTTCATGGCTGCTCGACTTCTCAGGGCCTGGATCCCTACATGAGAAGGTGTCCAACGAGAACGGGCCAATCTTGGACGCCTCCTCGAACCACCGGCCCCGGGGCCCCCCCGACTCCTTTAAACCCCGTACCCTTCGGGGCTCTCGCGCCGAGGTGGCAGAATGGTTAATGCGACGGACTGCAGATCCGTTTCCTGGGGGTTCGATTCCCTCCCTCGGCTTGGGCGACCCCGGTAGGGCGACCGGCCCGCGACATCTCGGGGCGGACCGGTTCGCGGTCGAGCGGATCAGCGCAGGTCGAACCGGTCGGCCTCCATGACCTTCGTCCAGGCCGCCACAAAGTCCTGGACGAACTTCGGGTGGGCGTCCGACGCGCCGTAGACCTCCGCGAGGGCACGGAGTTCGGAGTGGGCCCCGAAGACCAGGTCGACCCGGGTCCCGGTCCACCGTTTCGCCCCGGTCGCTCGGTCCCGGCCTTCAAAGAGGTTCTCGTCGGAGGTCGGGGTCCACTCGATCCGCATGTCGAGCAGGTTGACGAAGTAGTCGGTGGTCAGCGTTTCCGGCCGATTCGTCCACACCCCGTGCGGCGACCGTCCGTAGTTCGCGTTCAGGACCCGGAGCCCGCCGACCAGGACCGTCATCTCGGGCGGGGTGAGATCGAGCAGCTGGGCCTTGTCGATCAGAAGCTCCTCGGCCGGCACGGTAAACCGGGCTTTGAGGTAGTTCCGGAAGCCGTCGGCGGCCGGCTCGAGGTAGCCGAACGACTCGACATCGGTCTGCTCCGGGGTCGCGTCGGTCCGTCCCGGGTGGAACGGCACCGTCACGGTCTGGCCGGCCCGATGGGCGGCCCGCTCGACCGCCGCGTTGCCGCCGAGCACGATGAGGTCGGCGAGGGAGACCTTCTTGCCGTCCGAACGTCCGGCGTTGAAGCTCCGCTGGATCTGTTCGAGCTTCGTCAGGGTCTCCCGGACGTCGGACCCCCGGTTCACCTCCCAATCCTTCTGGGGGGCGAGGCGGATGCGGGCTCCGTTGGCCCCTCCCCGCTTGTCGGATCCCCGGAAGGTGGAGGCCGCCGACCACGCCGTGTAGACGAGCTGGGCGGTGGTGAGCCCGCTCGCGAGGATCTGGGCCTTGAGTTCGGCCGCTTCCCGGTCCCCGATGAGCGGGTGGTCGACCGGGGGCACGGGGTCCTGCCAGATCAGCTCCTCCTTCGGCACCTCGGGCCCCAGGTAGCGGCTCCGGGGCCCCATGTCCCGGTGGGTCAGCTTGAACCAGGCCCGGGCGAA
The DNA here is from genome assembly GCA_043196275.1 of Thermoplasmata archaeon. Lineage (GTDB taxonomy): Archaea > Thermoplasmatota > Thermoplasmata > Lutacidiplasmatales > UBA184 > Lutacidiplasma. The sequence continues at coordinate 2,381 of JBBYJM010000074.1, read as the reverse complement.
CGCCCGCGCGAACTCGTCCGGGTGCTCGTAGTAGCGTCGGGAGATCTTCTCATAGATGGGGTCGAACCGGAGGGCCAGATCGGTGACCAGCATGGTCGGGGCATGGTACTCGGACGGATCGTAGGCGTCCGGGACCATCTTGGGGTCCCCCTTCGCCTTGAACTGGTAGGCGCCCGCCGGGCTCTTGGTGAGCTCCCATTCATACCCGAACAGGTTCTGGAAGAAGTTGTTGCTCCACTTGGTGGGGGTGGTGGTCCAGGTGACCTCCGGGCCGCCTCCGATGGCGTCCTTGCCCTTGCCGGAACGGTAGGAACTCTTCCACCCGAGGCCCATCTGCTCGAGCGGCGCGGCGGCCGGCTCGGGGCCGACCAGCTTGGGATCGCCGGCCCCATGGGTCTTGCCGAAGGTGTGGCCCCCCGCGATCAGGGCGACCGTCTCCTCGTCGTTCATCGCCATCCGCTTAAAGGTCTCCCGGATGTCCCGGGCGGCGGCGACGGGGTCCGGCTTTCCGTTGGGGCCCTCCGGATTCACGTAGATGAGCCCCATCTGGACGGCGGCGAGCGGGTTTTCGAGGTTCCGATCCCCGGTGTAGCGCCGATCGCCGAGCCAGGTCTCCTCCCGGCCCCAGTAGACCGATTCGTCCGGCTCCCAGACGTCGGCCCGGCCCGCTCCGAACCCAAAGGTCTGGAATCCCATCGACTCCAGGGCGACGTTGCCGGCGAGGACGATGAGGTCGGCCCAGGAGATCTGGCGCCCGTACTTCTGCTTCACCGGCCAGAGCAGGCGGCGGGCCTTGTCGAGGTTCACATTGTCGGGCCACGAATCGAGAGGGGAGAACCGCTGCTGGCCGGTGCCGGCGCCGCCCCGTCCGTCGCCCACCCGGTACGTTCCGGCGGCATGCCAGGCCATCCGGAGGAAGAGGCCTCCGTAATGGCCGAAGTCGGCCGGCCACCAGTCCTGGCTCTGGGTCATGATCGCGCGCAGATCCTTCTTGAGCCCCGCGTAGTCGAGCTGGCGGAACTCCTCCCGGTAGTTGAAGGTCGGTCCCATCGGATCCGATCGGGGGGAGTTCATCCGCAGGATGGCGAGATTCAACCGGTTCGGCCACCAGTCCTGGTTCGATCGCATGGACACATTGGTACGCCCGTGGACGACCGGGCACTTTCCGCCGTCGCTCTGGGACTCCCCGCTCATGCCCGGCGCCAGCCCCTCCGACCTTATCCCTTTTATCGGGGAAGGGGACCCGGCCTCGGGCGATAGGGGGCTATTCGACTCGCAGGTAGCGGCGGGCCACCAGGGTTCCGGCCGCGACCATGATGGCCGCAAAGAGGGCCAGATAGCCCAGGTAGAGCCAGTCCGCGGTGCCGCTCACCACGATCCCGCGACCGAACAGCGCCGCGTAGGTGACCGGGTTCCAGTTCGAGATCGTGGCCATCCAGGCGGGGAAGTTCGCCGACGGAAAGAGCGCCCCGCTCGCAAACATGAGGGGCATCGTAAGGAAGTTGGAGATGACTCCGGGGGTCTGCCAGTCGGTGCTCGAGGCGGTCACCGCCAGGAAGAGCGAAGAGAAGCCGAGCGCGAGGAAGACGAGACCGAGGACCCACCCCGCCCAGAGGAGCGGACTCCCGTTCAACTGGACGCCGAAGGCGATCGCCGCGACGATCATCACGGGGACCTGGACCAGCCCCCGGGTCGCCGAGCCGAGCGCCTTGCTGAGGTAGACCGTCGACTTGCTCGTCGGGGTCAGCAGGATGCGCTTCATGTAGCCGAACCGCTTGTCCTGGATGGTGCTCATGGCGCCGAACATCCCGACGGTGAGCATCGACGTGGAGAGCACCCCGGGCAGCAGGAACTGGAGATAGCTCTGGATCTGGATGTGCAGGAGCGCCTCCAGGTCGGCCAGGGGGACGTTGGCGAAGCTCGACCCGAAGAAGGCGAGCCACATGAACGGCTGGACGACCGTGATCACGAGGACCCAGGGGTTACGGAACGTGCGCAGGATTTCCCGGTAGTAGAGGCCCGAGAACTGGCTCATCTGGCCGATCGGCGCCGCCCGGCCGATCTCCGACGCCTCGGCGGACGCCGGAGGATAGAGGATGGCCGGTTCGCTCGCGTGGCTCATCCGCGGACCCTCCGAACGTTGGCGTAGAACTTCCGGAAGTCGTGGACCTCGCCGCCGGCCTCATCGATCCGCTGACCGGTCAGGTCGATGAACACCGACTCGAGGCTGGGCTTTTCGACGTTAATCCGCCGGATCTGCCCCGGATCGATCGCCGCAAAGAGCCGGGGGAGGACCTCCTCCGCGGCGCTGACCTTGAGGATCCAGGTGGTCCCCTGAGTGCGGACCTGCTGAACCCCCTCGAGAGCCCGCAGCCGCTTCT
>JBBYJM010000073.1:0-5021 GCA_043196275.1 Thermoplasmata archaeon | reverse complement strand
ATGGTCCCACGGGAAGGCGGTCCCCCGGTTCAAATAGCCGCCGACGCTTTGCCGGGGCGTGCAGTGCTCCCAGTGCGACCGGCCGGCGATCATCGATCAGCCGTACCGCGGCGAGCATCTGTGCGATCGGCACTTCGACCGCTCGGTCGTCGAACGCGCCCGGCGGGAGTTCCATCGCCAGATGCCGCGCTTTGCCGGAGGCACGATCGCGGTCGCCCTCTCCGGGGGGAAGGATTCGAGCGCCGCGCTCCTCCTGACCGAGGCGTACTTCCGGCGCCGGCCCAACGTCCGGATCGTGGCGATCACCGTCGACGAGGGCATCCGGGGATACCGCCCGGGCACCCTGACGGCGGCCCAGGAGCTCACCCGGCGGCTCTCGGTGGAGCACCGGGTGGTCCGGGCCGAGACCGAGATCGGCACGACGACCGACCGTTCGGCCCGGGAACTCCCCGGTACGGTGCCCTGCTCCTTCTGCGGGGTCTGGCGTCGCACCCTGCTCAACCGGGCGGCCCGGGAGCTCGGCGCCGACGCCCTCGTCCTCGGCTTCAACCTCGACGACCTGGCCCAGACGATCCTCATGAATCTGGTCCGCGGCGACCTGGCCCGGCTCCCCCGGATGGCGCCCCATCGCATCCGGCAGCGCGGCCTGGTCCCCCGGATCGTCCCGCTCGCTCGGGTGCCCGAGCGGGAGGTCTACCTCTTCGCCCGGGAGCGGGGCCTCCCCTTCGACCACGGCGAGTGCCCGTACGCCGACCGCGCGAGCCGCAACCTGTTCCGGGAGACGGTCTTCCGCCTCGAGGAAGCGCTCCCGGGGACCCGGCAGTCGCTCCTGCGGACCCAGGAGCAGCTGGTCGACCGGTTGCTGGCCGACCACGGGGCCGGAGCGCCGTCCCGGTGCCGGGCCTGCGGAGAGCCGGCCTCCGAGGAGTTATGCCGTTCGTGCAGCTACCGGTCGCTGGTCAAATCGTTCCCGGAGACCGCATGAGCGACCCCCCCGTCCCGCCCCAGACCGTCCTGGTGATCGGCTCCGGCATCATGGGGCGGGGGATCGCCGCCCAGGCGGCCCTCGGCGGCCATGCCGTCTGGGTCGAGGATCTCCGGGAGGAACTCGCCGAGCGGGGGGTCGCCGAGGCTCGTCGGATGCTCGACCGCGCGGCCGCGAAGCAGGGCCTCCCCCCCGAAGCGATCGCCGCCGCCCGGGACCGGATCCGGGTCGCTTCCGACCTCGGGCGAGCGGCCGAAGCCGACCTCATCATCGAGGCGGCTCCGGAGGTGCTGAAACTCAAGCAGGAGCTGTTTGTCGCGGTCGAAGCCCACGCCTCCCCCCACGCGGTGCTCGCGTCGAACACCTCGTCGCTGCCCATCGGGCGGATCGCGGAGCCGCTCGTGGATCCGGGGCGGCTCATCGGACTCCATTTCTTCAATCCGGTGCTCCAGATGCCGCTCGTGGAGCTGATCGCGTCGGCTCGGACCCGGCCCGAGGTGGCCGCGCGGGTCGAGGCGTTTGCCCGGGGGCTCGGCAAGACGGTGGTCCATTCGGCCGACCGGCCCGGCTTCGTCACGACCCGGGCGCTCGCCGCCCTGCTCAACGAGGCGATCGGGATGCTCGAGGAGGGGGTCGCGACGCGCGACGACATCGACACCGCCTACAAGCTCGGCTTCCACCACCCGCTCGGCCCGTTCGAACTCGCCGATCTGGTCGGCCTCGACACCGCGCTCTCGATCCTCGACGTGCTTCGGGAGGGGCTTAAGGATCCCAAGTATGAGGCCCGGCCGATGCTCCGCCGGCTCGTGGCCGAGGGGAAGCTGGGCCGGAAGAGCGGGGAAGGCTTCTACCGGTACCCCCCGACACAGGAACGGCGGCCATGAACGAGACCACCGGGCTGCTCGACCTGGTCATCCTCGTCCTGGTCGCCCTGGCCCCGACCCTCCTCTACCTGGAGATGGTCCGGGGGAGCGAGCGGTACCGGACCGAGGCCTGGGGAGCGATCCTCGGGGCGTTCGCCTACGGCGCCTTCTTCGCCACCCTCGTGGCCGGGATCCTCGAAGCGGTCCTAGTCGGGGCCGGTACCAGCTTCGCCCAGGCGTACCCGGCGCCCGAATTCTCCTTCCTCAACGGCAACTCGAGCGCCGGCCTCTTCTTCCTCGTGCTCGTGATCGCCCCGTTCATCGAGGAGGCCCTCAAGGCGAGCGGGGTCGTCTACTTCCGCAGCCGGATCCGGACCGTCGCCGACGGCCCCGTCCTCGGCGGGAGCGTCGGGCTCGGCTTCGGGTTCCTGGAGACCCTCCTCTACGGGCTCGGCGCCTTCCTGGTCGGAGGACTCGCCGCCGGCATCCTGCTGATCCTCATCCGGAGCATCTCCTCGGTGCTCCTCCACGCGAGCAGCACCGCGATCTTCGGCTACGGGTACGCCGAAAGCCGGCTCGCCGTGCCCCCCCGGTCGGTCACCGGTCGATACTATCTCGCGGCGGTCGGGATGCACTCCGGATTCAATGCGCTCGCCTCGGTCGGATCGATCCTGCTCGTCCTCGGGGTCTCGAACACGATCGGCACCCTCGGGAGCGACCTTGCCCTGGTGGTCGCGATCGCGTTCGCCGTGCTCGCCTTCAGCTACATCCGGCACCTGATCACCGAGAGCGACTTCCCGGCCCTGCGCGGGAGCGGCCGCTTCCGGCCGACCTACTCGGCCAAGCCGACCCGCCCATCGCCCCCCGCCCGTCGCTGAGCCGGGCGCCGGCTACGGCGGGGCCCCGGGCTCCGGTGCGCCCGCCGGATCGCCCCGGCGGCGCCACTCGTCGTCGGCGATCGCCGAGTAGATCCCGTTCGCCCCGGGGTCGTCCGACCCGGTCGGGGGCGTGGCGGCCGAGCGGATCCGCCCCTTCTTGAGGAGCCAGTAGTGGATCCGCCAGGTCTTCCCGTGGGGGACCGTCGCCTCCTCCTCCTCGCTGGTCAGGAGCCCCTCCTCCTCGAGCAGGTAGAACCGGTCCCGGTCCTCGTTCGAAAGCTGGTTGTCCAGGATCGAATCGTCGGTCCCGAAGTACTGCAGGATCGTCTGGGCCGTGGGCCGGGCCTCGGTGATCGGGATCTTCCCGTGGGCGACCAGGGTCTGTTCGATCGCCCGGGTCAGCTCCTCTTCGGTGATCGACGGCATGGCCCTCCCCGCGCCAGGGCGGGCTTCGATAATATCCTTCGGGGCCCCGGTCCGGCCGCCGCCCGTCGATCCCCCGGCGGGGGCCGGTGACCTCAAAACGGGGCGACGTGTCGGCCCCGTGTGGACGAACCGATTCAACCCTCGCCGGTATCGACCGAGATCGCCGCGGTGGCCCGGAGGGCGGTCGGCCGACCGCTCTGTCCGGAGTGCCTCGGACGGCTCTTCGGCCGCTGGGGGCACGGTTGGACCAACCCCGAGCGGTTCGCCCGGATCGCGGAGCAGGTGCCCGAGCTCACGGCGTCGGCCGACTGCGAACTCTGCCGGGGAGCGTTCGACCGGATCTCGCTCTGGGTCGACCGGGCCCTTCGGGCCGGAGAGCGGATCGAGTGGCATCGCTTCAGCTGCGGGTCCCGGTGGGATCCCGAACTCCTCGCGCGGGAGGAGGCCCTCTGGACCGAGATCGGGACCGAGTGGGGGGAGAGCATCCGCTCGGCGTTCAACCGGGAGTGGGGCAAGCAGATCGAGGCCCGGACCGGGGCGGTCGGCGGCCCCCACGGCCCGGAGATCGTCTTTCTGGCCGACGTGAGCGCCGGGATCGTCGAGATCACCCAGCTGCCGCTCTACCTCAAGGGCCGCTACCTCAAGTTCGACCGCAGCCTCCCGCAGACCCGCTGGCCGTGCCGACGCTGTGAGGGGCGCGGCTGCGCGGACTGCGGGGGTACCGGAAAGACCTACCCCACCAGCGTCGAGGAGCTGATCGGCGCACCGGCCCTCGCCCAGAGCGGGGCTGCCGCGACCAAATTCCACGGGATGGGACGGGAGGACATCGACGCCCGGATGCTCGGCCGGGGGCGGCCGTTCGTCCTCGAGCTCGTCCGGCCGGCCCGCCGGTCTTTCGACCTCGCGGCGCTGGCCGCCGACATCGACCGGACGGTAGGGGAGAGGGTCAAGGTGGTCGACCTGACCTTCGCCGATGCGGCGGAGGTGGTCCGGGTCAAGGAGGCGGCGCCGGAGAAGAGCTACCGGGTCGGGATCCGGTGCGACGTCCCAGAGGCAAAGGTTAAGGAGACCCTCTCGCTCCTCGCCGGGCAAGAGATCGCCCAGCGCACCCCGACCCGGGTGGCCCATCGCCGATCGGACCGCGTTCGACCGCGGCGGATCGTCTCGGCCGAACTGGTCGCGGCGACGGACGGCATCTACACCATCGACCTGAGAACCGAGAGCGGTACGTATGTCAAGGAGTGGGTGGAGGGAGACGGTGGCCGCACGCAACCCAACCTCGCCCAAGAGCTCGGGAGCCCGTGCCGGGTCGAGTTCCTCGATGTCCTGGAAATCCACGACGCAGAGTCGGGGGACTAGGACGGGGTGACACGATGGTCAAGAGTTCGAAGGGGTTCCGCTCCCGTACCCGCGGGGCGACAACGAAGGATGTGCGCGAGCGCGGCCTGCCGCCGGTCACCCGGTTCCTCCGGTCGTTCGAGACCGGCAGCAAGGTGGTCGTCCGCATCGAACCCTCCGATCCGCACGGGATGCCCCACCCCCGCTATCAGGGGCGGGTCGCGACGGTGATCGGGAAGGTCGGGCGGGCCTACCGCATCGAGTTCCTGGACGGCGGCAAGCGCAAGGAGCTGATCGCTACGCCGATCCATCTCATCCCGCAGCCGGGAGCTTAGGATGCCGGAGCCGATCACGCTCGCCCAGGTGAAGCAGCTCCTGACCGAGGAGGCGGCCCTCCGCACCCTCCCGCGGGAGGCGACGCTCGCCCAGGCCCACGCGGAGATGTTCGCCCGGCTCACCCCCGAGCAGGCCGAGAAGCTGGTGACCGCCCTTCAGGCGCTCCCGTCCATCGACCGGGCCCTGGCGGTCAAG
>JBBYJM010000072.1:0-5054 GCA_043196275.1 Thermoplasmata archaeon | reverse complement strand
CCGGAACTCGATGTTGCGAGGTTTTTGCCGATCAGGTACCCGCCGCCGAGTCCGACCACGAGCAGGACCACCGCGATCCCGACGGCCACCCCGGTCGTCAGGGTCCCGCGTCGGGCCCTCGTGGGGCTCCGGGCCGTCAGGCTGTCGTTTGCCGATGGGGGCGCCGCTGCGTTGCCGCTCATTGCTTACGTTCCTCCTTCGCGACCCTTGGATGGGGGGTGCGTGCGAGAAGCGCCGGCCGACCGTGTCGGGGGCCGGGAATAGGGACCGCTCACGGGGTCCCGATCGAGGACGACCTCCGCGATGTCCATCGCGTAGGCGGCGGTCCGTTCGACCGACTGGAGGAAGATCCGAACCCAGCCCTCGGCGACCGGCGGAGGGGACCGGCCGGCCGGGTCGGCGGCCGCCCGCTCCTGGATCGTCACGGCCGCCTGGCGGACCGCCTCGGCCGCATCGATCACGCGGTCGGCATCGGCCGCGGCGGGCCGCAGCAGCTCAAGGGCCTGGGCCAGGACCTGGAGCGCCTGGGACTGCTGGTCGTGGAGCACCTGCCGGACCGCCTCCGGCAGGGAGACCTCGGCCAGCCGGGATCCCGTGTCGCCCAACTGGACCGCATGGTCGGCCGTCCGCTCCAACGCCCGGGCGACGAGAAGGGTCGAGATCGGATCCCAACGGTCGTCGGGCGACCCGCCCCCCTGCTCGATCCGCTGCCGGACCCTCCGTTCGGTCATCCAGGCGTACCGGTCCACCTCATCGTCGAGCCGTTCCCAGTCGATCGGCGGAACGGTCGGGGGGGCCCCCAACGCGTCGGCCGCGCGCCGGTGCAACTCCAGGACCAGGGCGCCGAGCCTCAGCAGGAGCTGGGAGAACGGGAGCGCAGCGGAATCGGTGACGTCCTCGACCACGATCCGGTCGGGCGACTCCTCGACGATCTCCGTCTGCACGGTCCGTTGGAGGAAGGTCTGGACCACCTGCCGGGCGGCCGGCGTAAGTCGGGGATGCTGCTCGACGGAGATCCGGGGCGCGCCGCGGATGTAGGCCGCGACGAGGTGCCGGAGGAGATGGTCGTCCGAAGCCTCCCGTCCGACCGAGATCTGGGCTCCGGCCGGGATCGTCGGGTCGCCCGAGAGACGGACCACCAGGGCCCCGTCCTCGGTCCGCCGGAGCCTCACCGGGGCCCCGGGCCTCGCCTTCCAGTCCTGGATCCACCGCCGGGGGATCGTGACCCCCAGGGTCACCGGCCCCACCCGGCGAAGGCGGCGTTCGGCTTCGGCTCCCGGGCCGGCGCCCGTGTGAGGGGCGGCTTCGAGGGTTCGCATCATGGTCTTCTTCTCCATCGTTCGGAGCGACCACGGACGACGAGAATATATAGAAATTCTATTGACTAAATATTGTTAGACAATAACCTACATTCAGTAAATAGATTGTGTCTACAATCCTCAGTTACGTCTCGGTAGGCGATGTAGTTAGCCTTATCTAATCGGTTTCCCGCCGGGAGGCATGGAGCCCGTCTGGACCGCCTCGTCCGACCCCGAAGATGCCATCTGGGAGGCCCTCCGTCAGGTGATGACCGAGGGGGCGCTCCTGCGGCGCACGTACCTCGCCTCCTCCGGAGTGACCTTCGGCCAGTATGTGGTCCTCCAGAGGGTCCGGTCCGACCCGACAGTCCGTAGCTCCCAGTTGGCCCGGGAGCTCGGGGTGAGCCGCCCCACGATGTCGATCCTGCTGCGGGCCCTCCAGCGAAAAGGTTGGGTCACCCGGACGGTCGCGCCGCACGACCGCCGCAGCCAGATCGTCGGCCTTACCCCGAAGGCCGACAAGGTGCTCTCGGGAGTCGATCGGGCCTCCCGACGGGCCGGCCGATCGGTTGTCCGACGATCACCGGCGGCCCGGGATCCGAAGGTCGTCGGAGCCCTCCGGGAGATTGCCGCCGCACTTCGGCGGGAACGGGAGGCAGCCCCGCGGCGGTCCCAAGTCTCCCCCCGGAGGTCCCGATGAGCGCGGTGGGAATCTCCGGGCGGGCCTACGACGCCGCCTATACGCGCCGGATCCTCGCGGTCCTTGGCGGCCTCGTTACCATCGTCCTCTACATCGAGGGGATGCTGACCCCGTCGCTCCCGTCGATCGGATCCGAATTCCACGTCTCGATCGGTGAGGCGAGCCTGGTCCTCTCCTCCTACTTGATCGTCGGCGTCGCGCTGAGTCCCGTGGTCGGCAAGCTCGGGGACATCTACGGCAAGAAGAAGATGCTCGCCATCGTGGTCGCCCTCTACGCCGTCTGCGTGTCGATCACCGGCTTTTCCCCCAACTTCGGGTTCATGGTGGCCGCCCGCGCCTTCCAGGGCATCGGACTCACCGTGTTTCCCCTCGGCATGTCCCTCGTCCGGGAGGAGTTCCCTCGGGAGATGGTACCGAAGGCCCAGGGTCTTTTGAGCGCGATGTTTGGGGTCGGGTTCGCGATCAGCCTTCCCCTCGGCTCCTGGGTATCCAACGCCTACGGCTGGCGAACCACCTACCACACGTCGATCCCCTTCGTCATCGCCCTAGCCGTCCTGGTCATCCTGTGGGTGCGGGAGTCGGAGTTCCGACGCCCGGAGACCCGGGTCGACTACCTTGGGGCGCTCCTGCTCGGCGGCTCGCTCGCCGCCTTCGTCCTCGCACTATCGGAGGGCCCCACCTGGGGGTGGCTGGCCGGCCCGACCCTGGGCCTCGTCGCGATCGGGGCGGTCCTGCTGGTCCCGCTCACCGCGTACGAGCGGTGGTACCACGCCCGGGGAGGGGAGTCGATCCTGGACCTCCGGCTTCTCAAGGAACGCAACGTTCTCGTGACCAACATCGTCGGAGGGATCTCGGGGCTGGGGATGTACCTCGCCCTCCTCTCCCTCACCTACCTGTTCGAGACGCCCGCGCCGGTCGGCTACGGGCTCTCGATCCTGGGGGCCGGCCTCGGGTTGCTGCCGCTCGCCCTCGCGATGCTGATCTTCTCCCCGATCGCCGGTTCGCTCGTCTCCCGGGTCGGGACCCGGCCCATGACGGCGCTGGGTTCGGTGATCACGGCGGTCGCGTTCCTCTTCGCCATTCCGGTCCAGTCGCTGAACCAGCTCTACATCGCCGAATTCTTCATGGGAGCCGGGATCGCGATCATGAACGCCTCGGTCATCAACCTCCTCGTCCTGACCGTGGCCCCCCGGGACATGGGCCTCGCCACGTCGATGAACAGCGTCTTCCGCAATGTCGGCAGTTCGGTCGGCGCCCCGTTGTCGGGTTCGCTGCTCGCCACCTTCGTCTACGCCGTGATTCCCGGGGTGGGGGCGATCCCGTCCACCGTGGCGTTCCAGTGGTCCTTCGCGATCGCCGCGGTCACCTTCCTGGCCGCGGCCCTGACCGTCTACTTCGCCCGTGAGGTCCTCGGTCGCCCGCTCCGCCGGGCCGTCGCCGAGGGGACCCCAACCACCGGGCTCGCGGAGACGGAGACGGCCGGATGACGGGCGGAGGCCGGGCCCGGCGGGAGCCTTTTAGCTCCCGTCTGGGTGTACGACACCGATGACCGCCTCCTCGGGCGCCGAGGCGTCGATGCCCTCTCCTGGCTCCACGGGGTCGGAGGAGCCCCCGATCGCGCCACCCCGGCCCCGCCGTTCCCACCGGTCGCTGGTGATCACCGTCGTGGGAGTTGCCCTGGTGACGGTCCTCGTCCTCGGGACCGTCCTGGCGGCGGGGCTCCTCGCTCCCCCGGCCCTCCCCTCTTCGGGAGGCGGGGGGCTCTCGTCGGGCTCGGCGCTCTCCCGCGCGGAAACCACCGCCGCGGCGGTCGCCGGCGGCCCCTGGGCCCCCCGGCTCGAGGCGGGGTTGGCTTCGACCTCCGCGCTGGAGGGACTGCCCTCGATCCTGCTGAACCACCTGCCCGGTTGCACGATCTCTCCGCTCGCCGGCTTCAGCGTGCCGGCCGCCCCCTCCGATGTCGTCACGGGGGCCGCCTCCGCCTGGGTCGTGGGCTTCACGAACACCAACGGCAGCCTGGCCCTTCTCGTCCTCGTGACGGCGCCGTCCTCGATCGCCCTCGCGTTCCTCAAGGGCAGCTGTGTGGGCAACCTGACCGGACTGCCTTCGATCCAGTCGGCCGATGCCGTCAGCGCCGGCCAGATCGCGGCGCACTATGCCGCCAACATCAGCCGGTTCGTCACGGGGAGGCCGTTGGTCACGGCCGGCTACTTCCTCGGTGGGGTAGCGGTGGGGAGCCTCGGCGCCCTATTCGGCTGGGTCCTGGTCTGGACGACCTGCCCGACCAACCTTACGAGTTCCGTGGTCTCAGGAACGACCCTCACCCTCCTGGCCAACGCGGGAACCGGGTCGGTCATTTCCGGACCGACGATCCAGACCATCGTCTGTTGAGGGACCGGTGGGTTCCCGGGCCGGCGCGGGTCGAGGTCCCCCGGGCCTCAGTAGGCAAAGCTGTCGAGGAACTTCCACCACGCCGAGGCCGAGCGTCGGACCCCCCGGACCGCGGCGGGCCCGGCCGACGGGGATTTGAGTTCCTGGGCCAGCAGGGCCCGTTCGGCGCCCGAGTGGGTGACGTCGGCGACCGTGTGGACCTTGAAGAATTCATGGGCGGCCTTGCCGTGGATGCCGTACTTCTCGTGGAGGCCGCGGGACTTCTCGGCGGCCACCTCGGGGAACTGGGACTCGTAGGCGTAGAGAGCCCCCAGGGCGCTCGCCGCGCTCCCTCCCAGCGTCTCCTCCTCGTAGGCCCTCAACAGCTGCCGGGTCCCGGCAGCGATGGGGGTCTTTGCGCCGAGCGCCGGGGCCCCGATCGAGCGCGCAAACCGAGCCCAGAGCTCGGGGTGGGTGGGCGAACGGCCCTCCTCATCCACCAGGTTTTCCAGGAGCACCGTACGGTCGGCCGGCCGTTCAATCCGGGCGTAGGCGGCGGCCACATACCGGGGAAAGTTGACCTCGAAGTGGTAGTACTGCGTGGCATACTCGCGCAGGGTCGACCGGGGGAGGGTGCCGTCCGACCAGGCCCGGTAGAACGGGTGGGTCAGGAGGCGGTACGCTTT
>JBBYJM010000071.1:0-5093 GCA_043196275.1 Thermoplasmata archaeon | reverse complement strand
CCCCGAAGTCCCGGAGGATCCGGCAGGCCTGCAGTCCGTGCCGCGCCTCGTCGGCGACGATCCGGGACTCGATCCACCGGTCCTCGAGGGTGGGGGCCCGGTCGAGCCAGGGCCGGTGCTGCTGGATCGAGGCGAACTCGGTGTCGGCCTGGACCACCATGAGCCGGACGAGCAGCTTCGCCATGTCGTCGGGGAGCTCCTCGGCGGTCTCGTACTTGCGGGCGCCGGCACTGGTGCCCCAGAGGATCTCGCGGACCGGTTCGATGGCGCCACCGTCCTTGATCGCCTGCGACACCGGGGCGCCGGCCGGGGCCGAGGATGCGGGGGCAGGGTTGCTCATGGGACTCCCTCGGACCGTCGAAGGACTCAGCGCCCCTTAAAGGTGGGCTTCCGCTTCTCGACGAAGGCGCCGATCCCTTCCTTCGCGTCCTCGGTGATGAAGAGCCGGTTCTGGAGCTCCCGTTCGAGGGCGAGGCCGGCGGTGAGCGGCATCTCGATCCCTTCCAGGACCGCCCGCTTGATGAGGCTCACGGCGCGGGACGGGCCGTGGGCGAGCGCCCGGGCATACGCCTGGACGTCGGCGGCGAACGTCTCCTTGGGGTAGACGTAGTTCACGAGGCCGATCTGGAGCGCCTCCTCGGGGGTCAGGAGCCGGCCGGTGATCATGAGCTCGAGCGCGCGCGAAGTCCCGATGAGCCTCGGCAGCCGCTGGGTCCCCCCGGTTCCGGGGAGCACTCCGAGCGTGACCTCCGGGAGCCCGATCTTGCCGGAGTCCTTGGCCATCATCCGGAGATCGCAGGCGAGCGCGATCTCGAGCCCGCCGCCGACACAGTGGCCGGGCAGCGCCGCGATGACCACCTTCGGGGTGGCCGCGAACTTGTCGAGCGTCTCCTGGCAGTGCAGGCAGAACATCGCCTTGAAGTCCGGCTGGCTGCGCTTGAGCATCTCGATGTCGGCGCCCGCGCTGAAGAAGCCCGGGATCGTGCTGGTCAGCACGATGACCTTCGCGTCGTCGTTGAACCGCAGCTCCTCGACGGCCTGGTCGAGTTCGTGCATCATGTCGAGGTCGTAGGTGTTGGCCTTCGGCTTGCCGATCTCGATGTAGCCGACCCCATCGTCCAGGCGCGTGCGGATGTACTTTCCCTGCATCGTTGGTCCTCCGACCGATCGCTCGGGGCGAGACGTTCGGGCGGATAAGGCCGACGCCCCGGGAGGCTCAGCGGTCGGGCCGCCTCAGCTCGTCGGTCGTCCCGTCCGGGTGGCCGATGACGACCCGGTCGGCCATGCCGCAAAAAAGGCCGGTCTCGACGACCCCCTCGATCCGCCCCAGGCGCTGGTCGACCTCCGCCGGGTCCTCGAGGCCCCGGGGGGGGCGGAGGTCCAGGATCTCGTTGCCGTTGTCGGTCACGAACGGCCGCCCGTCCGGGCCGGTCCTCCACGTGACGGCCCAGCCATCCTCGGCCCACCGGTGGGCAAGGACCGGGCGGGCGAACGGCACCACTTCGACCGGGATCGCCTGGGCGTCCCCGAGGTGGCGGACCAGCTTCGAATCGTCCACCAGGATCACCACCCGGCGGCTCAGCCGCGCGAGGAACTTCTCCCGGAAGAGCGCGCCGCCCCCGCCCTTGGTGAGGTCGAGGGAGGGGGTCACCTCGTCGGCGCCGTCGAGCATCAGATCGAACCGGTCCTCCGGTTGCAGGGGGCGGATGGGAATGCCGAGGCTCCGGGCCAGTTCCTCGGTCGCCCGGGAGCTCGCCACACAGTCGAACGGCGCCGGTCGGCCGAACCGCTCCGTGATCGCCCGCAGGAGTTCGGCCGCCGTCGAGCCGGTGCCGAGCGCCAAGGTGAGGCCCGGGGCGAGCTCATCGACCGCCCGGGCCGCCGCGGCCCGCTTCGCCCGGCTCCGGGGATCGTCCATGGAGTAGGGGAGGACCGAGGGCAGATTAACCTGCCCGGACCGGTCCCGGCCCCCGGCCGGTGACCGCCTCGATCGCCGCGACCAGCTCCTGCTCGACTTCGGTGCCCAGGTCCCGGAGCGCCGGGGCCGGGTAGAGCCGGTCGATGACCACGGTCGGCCGCTGCAACATCAGCATGAGCCGCCCGTTCTCCCTCGCGATGACGATCTTGCAGGGGAGTACCAGCGCACTTCCACGGTCGATGGTCAGTGCCCGCAGAGCGAATCGGGGAGCGCAGACGTCGAGGATGATCAACGGAGCGATCTCGGTCCCGGTCTTCTCCTTCAGGATATCGTGGACCCGGAGCGTCGCCAGGATGCCGAAGCCTCTCGCCTGGAGGGCCTGGATCAGTTTCTCCAGGGTCGTTGCCTCGTCCCATGGGCTCTCCCGTTGCCACCCCAGTTCGGTCATCCGCCTCCTCGTCCCGGAAGAGCCCGAGGACCGAAAAGCGGTTGCGGGGGCCGCCGCGAGCCTCCCGGCACCTCCATCGATCTCGGCGAGAGCCACCCGCCCGGCTGCCTCCGGGAACCCCCCCGTGGCCTCCCCCCGACAACCCTATCCGAACGCAGGCCTCCGGAAGGCGAATTCATGCCCGTTCCCCGCGCCCCGGTCGTCGTCTCCATCGGGGGCTCGGTGCTCGTCACCGGTGAGGGGGACGGCCCCTACTTCGACCGGCTGGCCGAGCGGCTCCGCCGCCTGGGCCGGTCGTTTCCCCTCGCGGTCACGACCGGGGGGGGCCGGACCGCCCGCGAGTACATCCGGCTCGGCCGGTCCCTGGGGCTCACCGAATTCGAGCTCGATGAGATCGGCATCGACGTGACCCGGCTCCACGCGCGGATCCTGGCGGCCCGGATCGGGCCGCCGGCCCCCCACCGGCCGCCGACGACCATCGCCGAGGCCGTCCACGAGATCCACCGGGGGTCCCCGGTGGTCCTCGGCGGGACCGAGCCCGGGCATACGACCGACGGCGTCGCGGCGTTGCTCGCGGTCCGCCTGCGCGCCGCCCGGGTGGTCAATGCGACCAACGTCGCCGGCATCTTCACCGAGGATCCCCGGACCCACCCAAAGGCGCGCCGGATCGACCGGATGAGCTGGGCGGAGTTCCGCGGGATGGTCCACCGGGAGTCGAGCGGGGCGGCCGGCCAGGAGTTCCTGTTCGACCGGACGGGGGCCGAAGCGCTCGCCCGGGCCCGGATCCCCCTCGCGGTCGTCCAGGGGCGGGACCTGGACAACCTCGAACGGGCGATCCGCGGGCGGATCTTCGAAGGGAGCCGGGTCGAGCCGTAGTCGGGGCCGATCCGGGGCCGTAACCCTTTACGTCCGGCGACGGTCGGCCCCGGCATGCATCGGATCGTCTTCCTTGGACCCCCCGGCGCCGGCAAGGGAACCCAGGCCGCCACGCTCGCGAAGGAGCTGGGGATCCCCCACCTCTCGACCGGGGACCTTCTTCGGACCGCGGTCCGGGAGCGGAGCCCGCTGGGGATCGAGGCGGAGGGGTACATGCGGGCGGGCCGGCTGGTCCCGGACGATCTGGTCCTCCGGCTCATCCGGGAGCGGCTCGCCCGACCGGAGGCGGCCCGGGGCTTCCTGCTCGACGGCTTCCCCCGGAACCGGGCCCAGGCCGAGGCGCTCGAGGCGGTGACCCCGGTCGACCAGGTCGTCGCCTTCGAGATCGATCCGGCGGTCCTCGTCCGCCGCCTCAGCGACCGGCGGGTCTGCCCGGTCTGCGCGACGGTCTACAACCTCACGAGCCAGCCTCCGAAGGTGGACGGACGGTGCGACCGGGATCAGACGGCCCTCGACCACCGGCCCGACGACCGTCCGGAGGCGATCCGGACCCGGCTCGAGGTCTACCGGACGGAGACCGCCCCGCTCGAGGCGTACTACCGGGAGCGGGGGCGGCTGCGGCCGGTGCGGGCCGACGGGACCCCCGCGGAGGTCGCGGCCCGCCTGCGGGCGGTGGTCGCCGAAGCCCCGGCGGGAGAGACCCGAAGCACCTCGCCGCCCACGAAGCGTCCGTCCCAGTAGAGCCGGACCCCCTCGACAAGCCCGAGGGCCGGCCCGAACCCGGCCGCGGGCACCGGCAAAGCCCCGAGCGCGCCGAGTTCGATCAGCCCACCATGGGAGACGAGGAGGAGCCGCCCGCGATCCGGTACCCGGCTGAGTTCTTGCTCCCAGAGTTCCGCCTGCCGCTCCATGAACCTCCGGACCTCCGGGTGTCGCCGGCCAGCGACGGCGTACTCGGCGAAACTACCCTCGCCGTCGAGCGCTGATTCGATCTCGTCGGGCATCCCCGCCAGTTCCTCCTCGACCGCATCGACCGCGCAGCCGAAGGCGACCGCCGTTTCGACAGCGCGGGGTTTCGGCGAGGTGACGACCCGGTCGAACGGCGCGAGTTCCCGGCCGACCCGCTGGGCGAGCGCGACACCCTCCCGGTTCAGGTGGCTTCCCCCCGGATCCCGCCGGCTGTGGCGGCGGTGTTCGAGGACCTTCATGGCGGGGCGGGATGAACGGCAAGTTTATACCATGCCCGAGGTTGGTCGGAGCATCCCGGCTTAGCTCAGTGGCAGAGCGGGGGACTGTAGGCGAGACTGCCGGAGGATCCGGCGGCCCCCGTGGAGATCCTCAGGTCGCCTGTTCGATCCAGGCAGCCGGGACCTGATCCCCCTCCGACGGTGAGAACGGCCCGCGGGTCGTGCGGGTCCGGGAACGGGGGGGACGGGCCTACTCCCGACCGTAGAGGAGACCGGAGCCGGTGTTGTAGAGCAGCACGGTCTCGTCCGGACGCAGCCGACCCTCGGCAAGCAGCCGGGGGACGGCCGCCCAGGTCGCCGCGCCCTCCGGGCAAACCGAAATGCCCTGGCGGCGTCGCAGATCGGCCTGGGCCTGGAGGATCTCGTCGTCGGAAACGGTGATCCCGTCCCCTCCGGAGGCCCGGATCGCCCCCAGGATGGCCCGGGAGCTGAACGGGGAGGGCACCAAAAGTCCCGGGGCGACCGTCGCGGGCTGCGGCCACGGGGTGACCTCCTCGGCCCCGGTCTTGAGGGCCTGGACGATCGGGGCACAGTGCTCGGGCTGGACCGCGATGAGACGTGGGAGCGGACCGGTGAGCCAGCCCAGGCTCCGCAGCTCCTCGAA
>JBBYJM010000070.1:0-5098 GCA_043196275.1 Thermoplasmata archaeon | reverse complement strand
TGGGCCACCATCGCGCCGGGTGCGGCGCCCACCACCGCGTGGGCGAGTAGGGCGCCCGTGGTCGCGTTGAGGACCAGGAGTTGGCCATTGGGGCAGACTACCCACAGTTGATTCAGGCCCGCGAGGGCGAGACTGCCGTTGGGCCCGTTGGGAGCATGGACGATGTACGGGGCGGCGGTGGGAAGGCTGCAGGCCGGGGCGGGAGCATTCTGCGGCAACAGGCTCCCGTTGAGCAGGTTCAGGGTGTAGGCCGGGTACGGCAGCCCGCCGGCAGCCGCCGGCCCTCCCTCCGCCACGGCGACTCCGCCCCCGCGGACGGTCGGTCCCGCGACCCCTCCGAACGAACCGTTCGGGACCAGCGCACCGGCCAGGATCATCCCCGCAACGAGGAGGCCGGTGAGGGCCGTCCAACCCGTCCGGGTTCTCGCCATCGGCAACGACAAAATGAGTGATCCGGAGATTTAACCTTCTGCCCGCCCCAGAATCTTCGGTCCCGAATCGCCCCATACGGGGGCGTCTGCGGGGTTGAAATAGAATGGCCACCTCCCCGGAATCCCATGGGGACGGAACCGTCCGCCCTTCAGCGCCAGGTCGCCCGACACATCGTGACCCGCTTCCTCAAGGTCCGGGCGGGCGAGAACGCCGTCATCGAGTCCTGGGATCATACTCTGGCCATCGCCGCGGCGGCCGTCGACGAGATCCGCCGGGTGGGCGGGCGGACCCTCCAGATCCATGAGGACGAGGGCGCCTGGTGGCGGGCCATCGACCGGAAGCAGAGCCGTCTGCTCGGGCGGGGAAGCGATCCGGAGTGGGCCGCGCTCAAGGCGGCCGACATCTTCCTGCACTTCTGGGGTCCCGGCGATACCGACCGCATCGAGCGGACCCCCGAACGGATCTTTGACCAGGCCCACAGCTGGTTCACCCCCTGGTACTCCACGGCGCAGAAGGCCGGGCTCCGGGGCGCCCGCGTGACCGTCGGCTTCGCGACCGAAGGCCGGGCCCGGCAATGGAAGCTCGACCGCGCCGCCTGGGAGGAGCAGATCCTCCGCGCCTGCCTCACCGAGCCGAAGGAGACGCACCGGCAAGGCGCCCGGATCCTCCGGGCGTTGGCCCGCGGACGATCGCTTCGGATCACCCACCCCAACGGGACCGATCTTGAGCTCGGGCTGGGGGGCTTCACCCCCCGGTTGCAGGACGGGACGCCTCACCCGAGAGACCCACGCTACGGGATGGCGGGCATGCTCGCCCAGATCCCGGGCGGCCGGGTCGACGTCGCGCTCGACGCGCGGACGGCCGAGGGGGTCCTCCATGCGAACCGGCGGACCAACATCTGGTGGTACTGGAACTCCGGTGGAGCCGTGGAGTTTGCCGGGGGCCGGTTGCGGTCGTACCACTTCGACCACGGCGGCGAGGCGTTTGCCCGCGAGTTCCGGAAGGGATCGACGGGGCGGGATCGGACCGGCGGGCTCATGATCGGACTCAACCCCGCCGCCATCGACGTGCCCAACCTGGAGACTGTCGAGCAGGGGGCAGTGACCCTCTCGATCGGGAACAACCGCCACCTGGACGGGACCAACTCGTCCAGCTTCATGAACTGGGTGACGCTCGCGGGAGCGGAGATCTCGGTGGACGGGGTTCCCCTCATCGGCCCGGGCCGGCTCCCGTAGAGGGGCCGCCCGGTCCTTCCGACACGGACCCCTCTTCAGGGTCACGTGGCCGGTACTGCGGTCGGGGGAAGGGAGTTGATTCCCCCCGCCCCCTTTCTTAGCGGAAGTACTCCGGATGGGCCCTCCCGACAGCGAGCCCCTCCGGTCCCCGTCCGTTAGAAGACCGCCGGGCTTCGGCGCGGACAACCTGGAGGTGAGCCGCCCGGTGGAGAGCGCCGACGCGATTCAAGCTCCGGGGTTCAAAGGTATAGATACTTTCAACGGCTGGTCCGCTCGATGGCGGAGTTCCTCGACGTGGAAGGCGACCTGGCCGCGGCGCTGCGCCGAGTGAGCGACCACACCGAGTTCGTGGAGGTCACCGCCCAGGCTGAAGTGGGTCTGGATGTCCGCCTGGACCGGACGACGACCCAGGTCTCGCCGGCCCCGAGGATCGCGGGGGCGGTCTTCCGGGCGTGGGCCGGGGACCACTGGGAGGAGGTCGCGGCGAGCCGGCTCGAACCCGGTCCGCTCTCGGAGGT
The DNA here is from genome assembly GCA_043196275.1 of Thermoplasmata archaeon. Taxonomy (GTDB): domain Archaea; phylum Thermoplasmatota; class Thermoplasmata; order Lutacidiplasmatales; family UBA184; genus Lutacidiplasma. The sequence goes on along the minus strand of JBBYJM010000070.1, from coordinate 2,913 downwards.
GACCGAGAAGCTGATCGGACGGCTGAGCGCCCGGGCGGACCGACGCCGGGCGCCTCCGGGCCGGCCGCCGAGCGATCGACGTGAGGGGCCGCCCCCTCCCGGGACGCCGCTCCGCGACACCGATCCCGAGGCGCTGCTCGAGCTGGGCCGGAGCTGGCAGTCGTGGGCGCTGGGGACCGCCGGCATCGTCGATACCCAGGTGGCCCTGGGCGGCCACGAGGATCGGCGGCTCTACCTCAACAGCGCCGGGGGCCGGCGCGTCCAGATCCTGCCTCGGACGTTCGCGGTCGTCGCGCCGATCGCCATGGAGAATGGACGGGTCGAATACGAGGCGGCGCGGGCCGGGGGCCTGGGCGGGAGCGAGATCTTCGGCCAGATCACCGAGGAGATCGTCCGGCAGAAGGCCCAGGAAGCCCTCGATCTGCTGCGTGCGGCCGAGCCGCCGAGCGGGACCCTGAACGTCATCCTTGACCCGAGCACCTCGGGGACCTTCGCCCACGAGTCCTTTGGGCATGGGACCGAGGCGGACCAGTTCGTGCGGGAACGCTCGTATCTGAAGCCGCTCTTCGGGAGCGTCGTCGCTCCGGAGGAGCTCTCGATCCTCGATGACGGAAGTTGGCCCGGGGGGTTCGGGACCCTCTACTTCGATGACGAGGGGACCCCCACCCAGCGGACCCTGCTCATCGACCGGGGTCGATTCGTCGGGGCCCTCCACGACCGGACCACGGCCGAGGCGCTCGGCGCCCGGCCGACCGGCAACGCCCGCCGCAGCGACTATCTGGGCCGGGTCTGGGTCCGGATGACGAACACGATGGTCGCCGGGGGCGACCGGTCGTTGGACGAGCTCGTGAAAGAAGCCAAGGACGGGGTACTCCTCGAAACCGCGACCTCGGGGATCGAGGATCCGCTGGGAGGGCTCATGCAGATCCGGGTGAAGAAGGGCCATCGGATCGAGCACGGAACCCTCGGCGGCCTGGTCTCGTCGATGGCGCTCTCCGGTCGGGTCCTGGATGTCCTGAGGGACGTCCGGGGGGTCGGGAAGTCGGCCGGGCCGGCCATGGATCTCGGATTCTGCGGCAAGGGCCACTACGACTACATTCCGGTCGGATCGGGCGGACCGTATCTGCTGACCCGGGCGACGGTGGGCCGAGCATGACGGAGACGATCCACGAGACCGCCCAGCGGGCGGCCGAACGCCTGACCCTCCCGGGGCCGTGGGAGGTCTTCGGCCAGCGGCTCTCCCGAGTCGAGCTCTACGCCGACGGCCTTCGGACCGAGACGGTGCGGGGCCCGCTCGTGATCGAAGGGGTGGCGTTGCGGCTGTTCCGGCCGGCCTCGGAGGGACTCGGGGTCGGCTTCCAGGCGACGACCGACCTCTCCGAGCCGGGGCTCAAGCGGCTGGTCGAGGACGCGGAGGCGACGGCACGGCACGCCCGGTTCCCGGCGTCACGGGTGGCGTTGCCGACCGGGGCACCCCGACGGCCGGAGGGCGCGCGCGTCGAGGATCCACAGCTGAGCCGCGAGCCGGTCGAGACCGTCGCCGAGTACCTCGACGCCGTCCTGTCGGAGTGCTCCCGGTCCCCCGACGTGACGCCGAGCTTCGGTGCCGTGCGGGCGACGGTCGCCGAGACGACGATCGTCAACTCCGATGGCCTCTCGGTCGGCTATCGCGAGACGTCCGCCGAGCTCGAGCTCGCCCTCAAGTCGGTCGGGGCCTCGCGGCACGAGGCCGCCGGGGAGTACTGGGTCACTCGAGAGATGCGACGACTCGATCGTTCGACCCTCCCGGCGGACGGGGCCCGCTGGACGACCCGGGCCCGGGACGTCCGGCGGGCGACCGCGTCGCCCGGTGGTCCCCTACCGGTCGCGCTCCCCGCCTCGCTTCTCAGCGAGATCCTCCCCGAAGCGATCCGGCTCCGGTTCACCGGCGCCGGTCGGCTCCGGAAGATGGCCCTCCCGGACGGCGCCCCGGTCGCCCCGGCCTCGGTGGCCCTCACGCGGGATCCCACCGTCGACTGGTCGGTCGGATCGGCCCCGATCGATGATGAGGGGGCGGTCCCGACCCGGCTCGCGCTGGTAACGGGGGGAAAGCTCGAGAGCCTGCTCTACGACGCCCTCCACGCTTCGGCGTTCGATTGCTCCTCGAACGCGGCCGCGGGACGGAGTTCGGATCTCGCCCCGTCGTGGCGCCGTTTCCAGGGCCGCCCTCACCCGACGACCGGCACGCTCGTGATCGCTCCGGGCCCGGACGGGACGGACGAGGAACTCCTCGAGGCGATCGGGGAGGGGGTATGGATCGACCAGCTCGGCTGGCCCCACCCGGATCCGATGTCCGGGAGCTTCGGCGGAGAGATCCGCCTCGGCTATCGGATCCGCCACGGCCGGCTCGCGGAGCCGATCCGGGGCGGCACCCTGGGGGGGCTCGTCTTCTCCGCCACCGGAGCACCGTCGCTGCTGGCGAAGGTGCGGGCGATCGGATCGACGTCCTCGCTCGATGGCGCGCTCGTGGCCCCGACCCTCGTGACCGATGGCCTCACCCTCTCGGGGCCGACCTGACCGGGCGGCCCGCGCTGCTCCGGCCGCGGCCGGACATCAAGGAGCCCGGCCCTACAGGCCGGGCGGCGTTCCGATCCCCAGGTAGACGGCGAGCCCACCGGCGGCCCCCGCGAGCAGCGTGCCCCCGATGAGCAGACCGTAGGCGACTCCCAGATTGTACCCCGCCCAGCCGGAGCTCTGCCCGAGGAGGGCCGTGGCGATCGCGAAGAGGGCGGTTACGATCGCGGCGATCAACTGTGCTTGATGCCGCCTCTGGCGAACACTCCGGCGAAGCTGAAGATGCTTCGTCAACCCCTCGGCGGCTTCGTGGAGCGTTTCGGGGGTGAGCCCCGGCGGCTCCGGCTTCTCGGCCCCCCA
>JBBYJM010000069.1:0-5103 GCA_043196275.1 Thermoplasmata archaeon | reverse complement strand
GTCGTTGGCCAGGACCGCGGTCTGGTCAAAGACCCCCCGCAGGTCGACCGATCCGCTGCCGATCTTGCAGTCGAATTCGACCTGCTTCGCGACATCCAGGTGGGCGCAGACCGACGCGATGTACTTCTGGGCCGCCTCGATGGCGACCGACCGGAACGGCAACTTCTCCCCGTTGACCTCGGTCGTGGCCCGTCCGACCAAAAGCACGTAGATCGGCTGGGTCACCCGTCCACCGCCGAACTTCGGCTCCGACGCGCCGCCGACGACCTGGGTCTCGTCGGTGTTGTGGTGGAGGATCTTCCCGAACTCGTCGAGGTACATCCGGCAGAGCGCCCGGCTCACCGATTCGGAGACGCCGTCCGCAATCGAATCGGGGTGACCCAGTCCCTTGCGTTCGACCAGTTCGACGTCCTGCTTCTCGATGTGGACCGTTCGGAGCGGTTCAACCTTCAGGTTCCGGGCCATGGTGCACTCGGAGTCGCCCGAGTCGGAGGGGGGCATAAAACTTGCTGAAACTCCGAGATTCACGAAGGGTTGCGCCCCGCGAAAAGGGATTTCACCATGTGGGGGTCCGCCCGTTCGAAGCCCAGCGCCGCGTAGTAGCGGCGGGTGCCGACGGCGCTCAACACATAGAGCCGGTCGAATCCCCGGTCGCGGCACTCCTCCTCGGCGGCCTCGACGAGCCGCCGGCCGAGTCCCCGGTGCTGGTAGTCGCTTGGGCCCATCCCGGCCTGTCCGATCGGGACCTCGGCGCCCAGGACCTTGAGCTCCCGGATGACGGGCGCCGGGAGTGGGTTCGGGGCCCCGGTGTCGGGCATCCGCAGCCGCAGGAACCCGGCGACGACATCCTCCTCCGGGGCCTCCCAGGAGAGCAGCAGCTCGACTCCCCCGGCCGACCGGTAGCCCTGCCGGACCAGGACGAACTCCGACAGGGGTGGGTTGGCCCGACGCCCGGCCTCCCGGCACCTCAGGCAGCGGCAGTACTGGCCCATCGACTGGAGCCGGTCGCGCACGAGCTCGCGCAGGTTGCTGGCCCGGACCCCCGCGGCCAGGTTGCGCGAAGGGATGTCGCGCTGGATCCGCTGTATCCGGATCCACGGGGGGATCCGCCGCTTCACCTCCGCCAGCAGGGCGACCGCCGTCTCGGTGTCGTAGGGGGTGTATTCGCCCCGGGCCCACTCGGCGTGGAGGCGGGTCATCGGGACGACGAGCGTGGGATAGATCTTGAGCATGTCCGGGACGAACGCCGGGTCCCGGGTGATCCGGAGGAAATCCTCGAGATCGGTCGTCGGGGTCGCCCCGGGGAGCCCGAGCATCAGATGGTAGGCGACCTTGAGCCCCCTCGATCGGGCCGCCCGGGTGGCCCGGGCCACATCGTCCACCCCGTGGGCCCGGCCGGTCCGTTCCAGGACCTCGGGGCGCAGGCACTCGACCCCGATCTCGACCCGGGTGACGCCGGCGTCGAGCAGCGTCGGCAGGATCCGCTCGTCACACCAGTCCGGGCGGGTCTCGACGGTGAGTCCGACCAGGCGGCGGTCGGCGGTCTCGTTGCGCTCCTGGGCCTCGGCCAGTGTGGCGGATCGCCGGCCGTTGAGCCCGTCGTAGATGCCGCGGAAGACCGACTCGATGTAGGGGCGCGGCCGGGCCGGGAAGGTGCCCCCCATGACGATCGCCTCGACCTTGCTCGTCGGATGTCCGATCGCCTCCAGCGACTCGAGCCGGTGCCGGGTGATGCGCTCCGAATCCCAGTGGAATTCGGCGCCCCGGAGCGCCGATGGCTCCTCCCCGGTATAGCTCTGGGGGGAGCCCATCGCCACCCCACCGGGGCAGTAGCTGCACTGCCCGTGAGGGCACGGCGCCGGGGCGGTCATCACGGCCACGACCGCCACCCCCGACAACGTCCGGCTCGGCTTCCGATAGACCCGGCCGGAGAGCCGGGCCCGTTCGTCCGGACTGAGCGAGTTCAGGTAGTCGACGTTCGAGGGGAGCGCCGAGCCACCGTGGGCCTTCGCCCAGGCGATCTTGGCCCGGTGCAGGGAGTCCCCGGCCGGTGGCGGGCGACCCTTCTCGGGGCTCAGCGTCGCACCCATGATCGGGTCTCCCCGAGGAGGACGTACGGCGTCTGCTGGAGCTCGGCGACGGTGCGGGCGCCGCTCAGGAACATCGCCACCTTGAGCTCGTGGATCCACTGGGCGATCTCGCTCCGGGTCGCCTCGAAGGAGGTCGCCGCGGCCCTTAGCACCCCACCGGCGACGCCGGCCGCCGTCGCGCCGAGGGCGATCGCGCGGGCGATGTCGAGGCCGGAGCGGATGCCGCCGCTGGCGATGACCGGGAGGCCCAGGGGGGCGACCTCCAGGACCGAGACGGGGGACGGGATGCCCCAGTTCCAGAAAGTCTGTCCGACCCGGGCCTCCCGGACGGCCCCCCGGTCGAGGGCCCGGTAATGCTCCACCGCCGCGAAGCTGGTGCCGCCGGTGCCGCTGATGTCAAAGGCCCGGACCCCCCGCTCCCTCAGCGGTTCGGCGATCCGGGCCGAGAGGCCGGCGCCGGTCTCCTTGACCAGCACCGGCAGTTCCGCCGCCAGGGCGCCGATCCGGTCAAGGACCCCCCGCGCCCGCCGGTCCCCTTCCGGTTGCACCATCTCCTGGAGGTAGTTGAGGTGGATCGCCAGCGCATGGGCGCCGATGAGATCCATGGCCGCCCGGGCCTCCGACGCCCCGAGCGCCGGGGCGCCGTCGGCCTGGGGGATCAGCTGGGGAGCCCCCACATTGGCGAGCTTGAGCGGGACCGGGAACTGGGCGACGCAGCTGAAGCTCGCGGGAAACTGGCCCTTCTGGATGGCCGCACGCTCGCTGCCCACCCCCATCGCGACGCCCAGTTCGGCCGCGGCCCGGGCGAGGTGGGAGTTGATCTGGGTGGCTCCGGGGTAGCCGCCGGTCATGCCGGTGATGACCAGCGGGGCCTCCAGCCGCTGGCCGAGCAGGGTCACCCGGGGATCGACCTCCTCGAAGTCGAAGTCGGGCAGGGAGTGATGGATCAGCTCGACATCGTTCCAGTAGCGGTAGCGGGTCTCGACCGGGCGATCGAGCACGAGCTTCACATGCTCGGCCTTCCGATGGCTCAGGTCGACGCCGCCGGCCGAAGATGAGTCAGTGGGCCCCGGCGTTCCACCAGCTCCCATAGACTCGTTCTCCCCGAAGGGCCCGGGTGAGGCGACCATCCGAGAGCCCGCTAATAAGACCTGCGTCGACCCCGGCGGCGGCGATTTCCCGCATCGCCTGGACCTTCCCGACGATCCCGCCCGTGACATCGACTCCTTGGGCGCCGGGGCGCAGCCGTTGGAGGACCTCTTCCGAAAGCTCCGGATAGATCCGGGGCGGGCCCGGAGGACCTGCTTCGAGGACCCCGGGAACGTCGCTCACGAACAGCACCCTCTGCGGATGGAGCTCGGTCGCCAGGGCGACCGCGAGCGTATCGGCCGAGAGGATCGAGAATCCCCATCGGTCGTCCGGGACCACGTCCCCGAACGCGACCGGGATCGCCCCCCGGTCCAGGACCTTCGTGAACGGCGTCAGATCGAGATGGACCGGGCGTCCCTCCCGCTGAAGCGCGTGGGTGGCCATGGGGACCGAGATCGGGTTCGCGCCGGCGGCGACCAGGGCCCGCAGGACGGCGAGGTGGAGTCGCCGGACCTCCGTCCCGACGATCGCGGCGCCGCGTACCCGATCGCCGCGACCCTCGGGCGGGGCTGCCAGGCCGAACCGTCGGGCCCCGGGGTGGCCGAAGGAGCCCGCGCCGTGCAGCAGCACCGGCGGTGGGTCGGCCGCCTCCGCGATCTCGGCCGCAAGGCGAGCGAGAATCTTGGGTCGGAGCGCTTCCACGGCCCGCTTGCGGGTCAGGATGCTGCCGCCCAGCTTGACGACAGACGACGGTCGGAGCCCGGGAGCCACCGGCGGGGATCTCCTTCCGGCACCTAGCTCCCGGAGTCGAGGCCCGCCCGTCGGTCCATCAGCATGAGAAAGCCGACCGCGAGCAGAGCCGCCCCGGGAATCAGGGTCCAGTCGGCGGTGGTGGTGATGTTCGTCAGGAAGTAGGACATCACGGTGAGCCCGATGCCGATGAGCACCGCAGCCGCCACGATCCACGGGACCGATAGGGGGGTCTTGGGGTGGGCGCCGTGGGCCGGGGCATGGCTTCCGTAGCCGGACATCCCCCGGGGACCGCGTCGCCCCTTCAAATGGCTTCGGTTCGGCCCGGGGCCCGGAGTTGGGCCGTCGCGCGGTGAAAAGGTACATATGGCTCACCCCCTTGCCACGGCTGCCCCTCACCCGGGCAGGTTGTTCCAGTGTCCTCCACGCCCGATGGCCCCACGGGCATGCCCGCCGACGGGCGGGAGACCAGCCGGGGCGCATCGGAAGGGGTCGCTTCCCCGACAGAGCGCGGGAGCCTGCCGACGGCGGTCGGCCCCGCCCCCGGCGGCACCCCTCCGCCTTCGGGGACGGCCACCGAGTTCGTCGATGCCTACCTCGCCTCGAAGAGCGAACTGTTCCGGGGGAGCCGCGAGGTGCTGCGCGAGTCGTACGTGCCCGCCCGACTCCCCCATCGGGAGGAGCAGACCCGCCTCGTCGCCGAGATCCTGGCCCCGGCGCTGCGCGGGGAACTCCCCTCGAACCTCCTCATCTACGGCAAGATCGGCACCGGAAAGACCGCCGTCGTCGCCCAGGTCCGCCAGGAGATCCAGCGGCGGGGCGAGCTGGCGGCCCAGATCACCTTCGTCACGGTGAACTGCGGGACGATCGATACGCCGTACAGCCTCCTGCAGACGATCGGCAACAGCTTCGCCTCGACCGAGGCGGACCGGATCCCGACCGGCTGGGCGCTCGACCGTGTCGAATTGACCATGCGACGGCTCATGGACGCCCGGGGCGGCACCGTCGTCCTGGTCCTCGACGAGGTCGATCGACTCGTGGCGCGCAGCGGGGATGGGGTGCTCTACTCCCTGAGCCAGCTCAACACCGAACTCGACAAGGCCCGGCTCGCCCTCGTCGGCATCTCGAACGACCTCAAGTTCACCAACAACCTCGATGCCCGCGTCCGCAGCCG
>JBBYJM010000068.1:0-5107 GCA_043196275.1 Thermoplasmata archaeon | reverse complement strand
GGGCCGTCGACCCCGAAGAGGATCGAAAGCTCTGAGGTCGCCTCGGCGATCTCCGCGAGGGCCGCCTTCCATCCGGCTCGACCGGGAGGGTGCTCGCAGAACGTCACCGGACGGCCGAGCGCGCTGGGCAGACCCCAACGGAAGACCTCCGGAAACCGGCCGACGCCATGCAGGGTGGGCTCGGATCGGTTCTCCAGCCGTTCGAGCGCCGCGACGGCCAGGGTGAATTCGTCCTCGTCGGGGGCGGTGAGAGGGCGGCCCTGGGGGTCGACGAGGCGACCCCAGACCCGAACGGCCCGTATCGACGGGGTCACCGATTCACCCCCTCGCGAGCAGCGTCACGGTGGCGCTGGCGCCGGAGCCCCCGACGTTGTGGAGCAGTGCCCGTTCGGCGCCGGGGACCTGTCGTTCGCCGGCCTCGGCCCGCAGCTGGACAAACGCCTCGTAGGCCTGGCTTACACCGGTCGCCCCGATCGGATGGCCCTTTGCCTTCAACCCTCCGTCGACATTGACCGGCCATCGCCCGGACCTCGCGGTCGATCCGTCGAGGGTGAGCCGGATCGCGCCCCCGGGCTCGGCGAACCCCAGATCCTCCAAGGCGAGCAGTTCAGCGATCGTGAAACAGTCGTGGACCTCGAGGAAGGAGATGGACCGCCGATCAAAGGGAGCGCGGCGGAACGCGGCGTCGGCCGCCCGTCGGGTGGCGGCGAAATGGGTGGGATCCGGCCGGTCCTGGACGGCCAGAAAGTCCGAGCCCGCCCCCGTCCCGACGATTGCGACCGGAGTGTCGGTGTACCGGTGGGCGGCGTCGGCGGGGGCAATGAGGAGGGCGGCGGCGCCGTCGCTCACGGGGCAGCAGTCCAGGAGCCCCAAGGGGTCGGCGACCTTGGGCGCCGCCAGGACCGCCTCGCGGGTGATCGCCTTACGGAACTGGGCGTTCGGGTTGGACAGGCCGTGCCGGTGGTTCTTCACGGCGACTTCGGCGAGCGCCTCGCGGGCCTCCCGGTGATCGGCCATGTACCGGGAGGCCAGGAGGCCGTACACGCCGGCGAAGGTCAGGCCATTCAACCGCTCCCACTCGGTATCCCCCGAGACGCCCAGCCAGTAGCGCCGACGCGCATTGGGCACATCGGTCATCTTCTCGAGGCCGACGACCAGGGCAAGCTGGGATCGACCCGATTCGACGGCATCGGTCGCGGCCCGGAGGGCGTAGCCGCCCGAAGCGCAGGCGTTCTCTACCCGGGTCACTGGGGCGCCGACGGCTCCGGCCGCCTCGGCGAGCACCGCCGACGCATTGCCGATCTGCCATCCTCCGAAGCCCAGGGTGGCGAGGAAGACCGCATCGATGGCCCCTTCGGGGAGCCCCCGATCGACGCTCTCCCGGGCGTGGTCGACCGCCGATCGGAGGAGGGCCCGGGGACCCTCGGTCAGCCCGCCGAAGCGGGTATGGCCGGCCCCGACGATCGTGGCCGGAACTCGGTCGGTCATCTGGTTACGAACCCTCTTATCGACCCATTCGCTCGGGAGCTTAACAGGAAGGTATGGATCCGTCGGCTCCCGACCCACCGGTCGTTGTCGGCATCACGGGCGCGAGCGGAAGCGCCATCGCCGCCCACCTCCTGGATGCCCTCGCAGCCGACCGGATCCCGATCGCCCTTGTGGCGACGCCGGCCGGCCGGGCCGTCTTCCGCGAGGAGCTGGGCTCCTCGCTGGACCGCTTTCGCCGCCCCGGCCTCGTGGAGTACTCCGATGCCGACCTCGCCGCACCCATCGCGAGCGGATCGCGTCCAACCCGGGGGATGGCGGTGGTCCCCTGTTCGGCCAACACGGTCGCCAAGATCGCCCACGGCCTTTCCGACACCTTGCTCACCCGCGCGGCCCATGTGCACCTCAAGGAACGCCGACGGCTGGTGCTGATGCCCCGGGAGACTCCCCTCTCGCCGATCCTGCTGCGGAACCTGACCACCCTCGCCGAAGTGGGGGTGGCGATCGTCGATCCGGCCCCGGCCTTCTACTTGAAGCCGACCTCGGTCGACGAGATCACCCGGTATGTGGCCGGCAAGGTGCTCGAGCAGCTGGGACTCCCCCAGCGGCTCTACCGTGGGTGGAAGGAGGATCGGCCGTGACCGACGATCGGATCGCGTGGCGCCGGTTCTTCCCGATGCCCTGGGTGGGATTCGCCGTCCTGCTCCTGGCGCTGATCATCCTGACGCCGGTCCTCTACTCGACGGGGCCCCCGGCCGCCGGGACCATCTTTACCCAGGCCGAACTGGTGGTCGACTCCAACGGCACCACCACGCACCTCTACCTCTGGGGCGTCAGCGATGTCCGCTACCAGTCCCTTTCCCTCGGGGTCCTGACCGGATTCCTCTGGGGCCACCGGCCCGACCACGGCCCAGCGGTGTGGACCAATGCGACCGACTCCCTGGCGGTGGTGGGAGTCACCCAACGGACCCTCTTCGCGGTGAACGTCTCGGCACTGTACGTTTCCCAGGGCAGCGCCTGCTACGGCGGGCTGCTGGCCTTCAACCTGACCTCGACGGCCCTGGCGGCGGAGAGCTTCACCCCGGGGCTCTCGATCCCCGCCTCCGTCGGCCTCACCAGTCTTCCGCTCTCGATCGCCCTGGTCAACCTGGGCCCGGGGTGCCCCCCGTGAGGACTCCCCGGGCCCTGACGGCGCTGTGGATCGGAGTCGTCGGGGTGCTGCTCATCATCGAGATCGCCCAGATCACCCGGTTCTTCACCCTGCCCATCCAGTCGGCCCTGGCCAATCCCCTGGTCTTCATCTCCGCCCTCGTCTTCACTACCGTCCTGGCGCTGGTCGGGGCCATCTTCATCGGGATCTACATCTCCCACCGGATCCTCTCCTCCGGGGGGTTCACCCCCTTCGAGGAGGAGATGCTGAAAATGCGCTCGGAGGTCCGGGAGCTGGCGCGGACCGTGCGGTCCCTGTCGACGCGCACCGAAGAGCCGGCGGAGCCCCCCCGGGAGGGACGGCCGTGAGGATCGTGGTCATCGACAACGGGGGCCAGTGGACCCACCGGGAGTGGCGGGTCCTCCGGGACCTCGGGGCCGACGCCCGGATCCTTCCCAACACTCAAGCCCCGGCCGATCTGGATGCCGACGGCTATGTCCTGTCGGGCGGGGCGCTCAGCCTCGGGGGCTCTGAAACGCTCGGGCGGGTCGCCGAGTGGATCGACGGCGTGACGGTGCCGGTCCTCGGCATCTGTGCAGGCCACCATTTCCTGGCTCGTCACTTTGGCGGGACCGTCGCCCGGGGTGCCCCGGAGTTCGGCCGGGTGGACCTGACCCTCGATCTCCCGGAGCATCCGCTGGTCGAGGGCTTCCCGAACCCCTGGCCGGTCTGGGCCAGCCACAACGACCAGGTGGTGCGCCCCCCGGCCCAATGGCGAATCCTCGCCCACTCGGCGACCTGTGCGGTCGAAGCGATGGCCCATCCGAGCCGCCCGTTCTTCGGCGTCCAGTTCCATCCGGAGGTCGAGCATACCGTGCGGGGGACCGAACTCTTCGCGCGGTTCCTCCGCTTCTGCGACCCCCACCGGGAATAAGAGCGGCGGCGCCCTAGGAGGCTCGGCCATGAAGCTGCGTCACGCCTCCGGAGTCCGCGAGCACGATCTCATTGACCGGGCCGAACGGCTCCGGGAGTCGGTCGACGGGCTCCTGCCCCGACTGACGGGCGACGCCGACCGGGACCGGTTCGACAAGCTGCGGGCCGAACTCGAGTCGGTCCGGGAGGATCGGGAGGATGCGAAGCGGCTCGACCGGGACCGCCGGTGGGGCGACCCCATGGCCCGGGCGTATGCGGGGCTCCTCCACTACTACCTTGAACGGGAGCTCCCCGAGGTCATCTCCTTCGCGGTCCCGGGCGGCGAGGTCCAGTTCGCACCGCTCAGCAAGGCCCCCCGCGAGGTCGAGGCGGCCGTCCAGCAGTTCGACGACCCTCGGCGGCTCCTCCTGGGCTACCTGGAGTGGGCCCGCCGGGGGTACCACTTCTTCGTCGTCGGCAAGGAGCTCTGGTCGTCGGGGCGTTCCCCGGTGCCACCCCCCTCGGTGGTGCCGGCGAAGCTCGCCGCGCTGCCGTACCGGCTCCAGGAGGGGGCGGAGGGCGGGCGGTGGGAGTGCGCCCATCTCCACCAGAAGGAACCCCGCCCCTTCCTCGAGGTTCGCTGGGAGGGGGCGGGGGCGGCCTTCCGGGTCTGCCGGAAGTGCGCCAAGGGGGAGCGCCAACTTTTGGCCAGCCTGACCGAGGGGACCGCCGTTCCGGACCCCTCAGCCGAGTTCCCCGTCTCGGCCGTCCTGAATGTCCGTTGTTCCGGTGGCGCCGGGTGCGGTCACGCCGACCTGCCCCCGATCTCGAAGAGCCTCCGGCGGTCCTACGAGTACGGCCGGATCTCCGACGCGCAGCTCCTGGACGGCTACTTGGCCGAGATCAAACCCCGGCTGGCGGAACCGGACCGGCCGACCTTGGTCGCCGGGGCCGTCTGCTACGGATCCGACGTGGGCCGATTCCTCGACGCGCTGGCCCCCTCTCCGCTCGAGCGGAAGGCGCTCGAGGCGGTCCTGACCGACCGCCCGGGGCTCTTCGAAGTCGATGAGCCCTCGGCGAGCCGGGCCCTGGAGCGGCTCTGGCCGGAAGCCGCCGACGAGATCGTCGGCACCATCATTACGGACCCGGCCGAGGCGCAGCGGTGGATCCGCGACGCCCGGGCCAACCCGGGGCGTGTCGCCGAACTCCTCAAGCGGGCCCAGCGGAAGAGCGACGAGCGCGAACTCCTCGGGGCGCTCCCCCGGTACGCCTCCCTCGCGGCCGAGGCCCGGTACGTCGACAGCGTCGCCCGGGCGTTCCGGACCCAGGGTCCGGGCGGCGCCGAGCGGACGGCCCTCGAGCAGCTCCCGAAAGAGGGGCGAGAACGCGGCCTCGCCTACGCCTTTTTGCGGGCGCTCGACCGGGCCCGGACCCACGACTGGAGGTTCTCCCCGACCGAACGGGAGTTTGGCAGCTCGCTGACCGACCGGGCTCGGGAGCTCCTGGGCGCCCCGCCGGAGCGCTACCACGATGCCCTCGACCGCTTCCTGCGCACGGCCG
>JBBYJM010000067.1:0-5130 GCA_043196275.1 Thermoplasmata archaeon | reverse complement strand
CGGCGCGGATCGTGGGGGATGCGGAGATCGGGGTCGCCGAGATCTCCGATCGGGTCACCATCGGGGGCCGGCTGACCGCCGAACAGATCGACGCGGAGGGGCTCCTCGACGTCCACGGCCCGGCCGGGATCTCCGGACGGCTCCGGCTCCGGGGCACCTACCGGGGGGACGCGGAGTTCCACGCCGGGGAGGCGGAGATCCACGGCCTCGCCCAGTTCGCAGGGCCGGTCCGGGTCGACCGGGTCCTCTCGGTGACCGGACTTTTGGATGCCCCGCGGGTGAAGGCCGGCACCGTCGTCGTCCGGGGCGCCTTCCAGGTCCGCGGCGACCTGTCGGTGACCCTCCTCGATGCCACCCTCCGGGGTCCGTCGACCCTGGAGCATCTCACCGCCGACACGGTCCGGATCGGCCGGGAGGCGGTGCCGATGCAGGGGCTTTTGCCCACCCCGCTCCGCCACCTCACCCGGCAACTGCTCGGCCGCGGGGGGGCCGGCCTCTCGGTCTTGCGGATCGACGCCCGAACGGCCGAACTCGAAGGGGTCCATGTGGGCTATCTGCGGGCCGACACGATCACGGTCGGCGCCGACTGCCGGATCGACCGGTACGACGGCCGCATCCTCCGCGCCCATCCGTCGAGCCGGATCGGCCCCTCCTCGGTCTCCCCCCCGCCCTACGGGATGACCCGCTAGCCCACCGGTCGTCGCCGTTATCTCATCCGGCCTTTGGAGACCGCCGTGGCCGCGCCCGAGGCGTCTGGCTCCCGCCCGATCACGCTGCGCGAGATCGAGGCCCGGGTGAGCCAGTACTGGGAGACAACGCGGGTGATCCCCCGCGCCCTCGCCGACCGGCCCGGCGCCCCCATCTTCCGGTTCACCGAGGGCCCGCCGACGGCGAACGGCGTCCCGCACATGGGCCATGTGGTCCAGCGGATCCTCAAGGACCTCCAGCTGAGGTACCGGCGCGCGAACGGCTACCGGATCCTCTCCTCGATGGCCGGCTGGGACTGCCACGGCCTGCCGGTCGAGCTCCAGGTGGAGAAGCAGATCGGCCTCAAGTCCAAGCTCGAGATCGAAACGTACGGCGTCGACCGGTTCTCCGAGGCCTGCCGGACCGAGGCGACGACCGCGGCGGGGCTGTTCGTCGAGATGAGCCGGCGCATCGGCTTCTGGCTCGACTACGATCACGCCTACTTCACCATGCAGCCGACCTACATCGAGAGCGTCTGGTGGTCGCTGAAGACGCTCTTCGACCGGAAGCTCCTGGAGAAGGGCCACTACGTCCTGCCCTACTGTCCCCGGTGCGAGACCCCCCTGAGCTCCCATGAGGTCGCCCAGGGGTACCGGGAGGCGACCGATCCGTCGGTCACCGTCCGCTTCCCCTTGGTCCAGAGCTCCGGCCCCCGCCGGAGCCTGCTGGTCTGGACGACGACGCCCTGGACCCTTCCCGCGAACCTCCTGGTGGCGGCCCGGGCCGATCTCATCTACGTCACGGTCGCCGGGGAGGAGGGGGAGGAGCTGGTCCTCGCCGAGGAGGCGCTCGAGCGCTACCATCTCCCCCGGGCCCGGGTGATCGAACGGTGCCGGGGGTCCGAACTGGCCGGTCGGGAGTACCGGCCCCCCTTCGACTTCGCCGGTCCGGGCCCGGGGCGCTACCGGGTCGTCACCGACGACAGCGTGACCGCGAGCGACGGCACCGGGCTCGTCCACACCTCCCCGAGCTTCGGACCGGAGGACCAGCGGATCGGCGAGGCGGCCCACGTCGGGAGCTTCGACCCGCTCGACAGCCGGGGCCGGTTCACCGACCGGGTGCCGCCGGTCCGGGGCAAGTTCTTCAAGACCGCCGATCCGATCCTCACGGAGGATCTGAAGGCCCGCGGCCTGCTCTACGCGCAGGGAACGATCCGGCACACCTACCCGTTCTGCTGGCGCTGCGACACCCCGCTGCTCTACCGGGCGATCGACTCCTGGTTCCTCCGGACGCGGCGGCTGACCGACCGCCTGATCGCCCACAACCGGACGGTCGACTGGATCCCGGCCCACCTGCGCGACGGCCGGTTCGGCAACTTCCTTACCGAGGCGAAGGACTGGGCGCTCTCGCGCAACCGCTACTGGGGGACCCCGCTCCCCCTCTGGGTCTGCCCGCAGGGCCATACGACCTGCATCGGGAGCTTCGCCGAGCTCGCCGAGCGGATCGGGGGGCCGCTGCCCCCGGACTTCGATCCCCACCGGGTCGGCGTTGACCGGCTCCGTGTGCGGTGCGCCACCTGCCAGGACGCGACCCGGCGGGAGCCGTACACGCTCGACACCTGGTACGACTCGGGGTGCGCGCTGTTCGCCCAGTACCACTACCCGTTCGAGTCCGGCCGCTTCGATCCCCAGGAGCCCCTCGACTTCATCTGCGAGGGGCTCGACCAGACCCGGGGCTGGTTCTACACGATGCACGTGCTCGCCACCGCGCTCTTCGACCGCCCGGCGTACCGGCGCGTGCTCGTCAACGGCATGGTCCTCGACGAGCAGGGCCGCAAGCAGTCCAAGTCGAAGGGGAACGCCGTCGATCCCCTCGAACTGCTCGCCCAGGTCGGCGGCGATGCGCTCCGGTGGACGTTCGTCGCCGTCGACTTCACCGAGCCGATGCGGATCTCCCCCGCGATCGTCCAATCGACCGGGGTCCGGTTCCTCCGCACCCTGCTCAACGTCGCCACCTTCTATCTCCAGAACTCCCGCGCCGGGGGTCCCGGCTGGGACGGCCGTCCGCCCCACCCGACCGGCGCCCTCGACCGGTGGATCCTCTCCCGCTGGGAGGCGACCCGGGAGGCGGTCGGCCGCGCCCTCGAGAGCGGGGATCCTCGACCGTCGATCGCCCCGATCCAGGGCTTCATCGACGACCTCTCCAACTGGTACCTCCGGCGCTCCCGACCGAGGTTCTGGGCGGAGGAGGAAAGCCCCGACCGGACCGACGCCTTCGCGACGCTCGGCGCGGTCCTCGACGGGCTCGCCCATCTCCTGGCCCCGTATCTTCCATTCACCGCCGAATGGCTCCACCAGGAGGTGGCCCGGACGGGCTGGAGGTCGGCCGACACGTCGGTCCACCTCGGCCGGTGGCCGGCCCCCATCGCCCCCCGGTCGGTGGAACTGGAGCGGGCGATGGCGGAGCTGCGGGCCGAGGTCGAACAGGGCCGGGTCCTCCGCCAGCGCGCCGAGGTCAAGGCCCGGATCCCGCTCGCCGAACTCGCCTACGCGTCGGAGCGGCCGATCGGCTGGGCCCCGCTGGGGGAGGAGGCGGACCGGCTGCTCGCCGAGGAGCTCAACGTCCGGACCGTCCGCTGGTCCGCCGACGCCTCCGGCTGGTCGGAGACCGACTGGGTGGTCCGGCGGGAGAAGGACCGGCCGGTGGCCGCGCTGCCCCGCCGACCGACCCCGGAGCTGGCCCGGGAGGGCCTGCTGCGCGAACTGCTCCGGCGGCTCCAGCAGTCCCGCAAGGCGGCCGGCCTCGACTACACCGACCGGATCGACCTCACGCTCGCGGTCGACCCGCCGACCCGGGAGGCGGTCGAACTCGATCGGGACCGGGTGGTTGCCGATCTCCTGATCCACCGCCTGTCGTTCGAGGACCACCCGCTGCCCGACGGCCCGGGCGTCCACCGCTGGTCGGAGGACGGATTCGACTGGTCGGCCCGGCTGGTCAGGGTCCCGCCGCCGGAGCGGCGACCGTGACCTCCCCCTCGGGAGAGCGCTCCGAGGCGACCAGGGCCTGGAACCGGTAGAGCCTCGTCTCGGGCTCGGCCCAGGCGGTGGGTGCGCATCCCGCCTTCTCCGAGACCCCCCGCACAAACGCCTCCGGGCCCCAGCGCTGTTCGACGGCCACCTGGGGCAGGAGGAGCCCCGATCGGTGATCCCGCTCGAGAATAAGCCCGTCCACACCGACCCGGACCTGGGCGAGACGCGCCGCGGGTGAGGTGCCGCCGATCGGTTCCGGGACGGTCAGGATCGACACCTCGACGGTCAGCCGGCCGAGTTCATGGGGCCGGACCGGGGGGAACCGGGGATCGTCGAGCGCCGCGGCGACGGCCGCCTCCCGCAGCGCCTCGATCAGGGGCCGGGTCGGCCGGGGGAACCCGATGCAGCCCCGCAGCTCGGCCGACGGAAACCGCCGCAGGGTGACGAAGACCCCCCGAGGCTCCTGCCAGGGGGCCGGGAGCCCGCGGTCGAGCGGACGGCCCCGGGTGAACCCGAGCGCCTCCCGGATCGCCTCCCGGGCCTTCCGCACCGCCTCGGGACCGAGGGCGCTGAGGTCGGACACGGGCCGGGGA
This sequence comes from Thermoplasmata archaeon, assembly GCA_043196275.1. Lineage (GTDB taxonomy): Archaea > Thermoplasmatota > Thermoplasmata > Lutacidiplasmatales > UBA184 > Lutacidiplasma. The sequence continues at coordinate 821 of JBBYJM010000067.1, read as the reverse complement.
GGCCGCTCGGACGCAAAGCGGCTTCTCCGGCCGGGCGGGAACACGCTTTATAGGGGGCCGAAGTCGCACGCCGCGCGTCCATGCCGTTTCCCGAGGCCGTTGAGCGGCTGCTCAACAAGAAGATCTGCATGAACTGCTCGGCCCGCAACTCGCCGAGGGCGGTGCAGTGCCGCAAGTGCGGCTACCACGGCCTCCGGGTCAAGTCGAAGGAGCGCTCCGGCAAGACCCAGTAGATCCGCCCCTTGGGGGGACCGGGCGGCTCCTTCACGACGCCTCGAGGGAACGCCCGGGGGACCGGCCGGGGCCGGGGTTCGAGCTCTACCGGCTCCGTCTCCGAGCGATCACGACCGCCGTCACTCCGGCGCCGACGGCGATGCCCACCGCCGCGAACACCCCCGTCCAGACCCAGAGCAGGGCTCCCCCCAAACCGGAGGCGCTCGACACGGATGATGGACAGGTCGGCGGGGTACCCGCGACGACGATCGTCTGATTCACCGCCGTTTGCCCCTGCGCGTCCACCGCCGTCACCCGGACGGTCCCCGAAGGGAGGGAGGCTCCCGATGATGCCCCGGGGGGGGCTTCCTGAAGGGAGGTCACGACCAGGGGCCCGGTGGCCGTTCCGGTCGGGAGGGACCAGTTGAAGGCGTACGGCGCCGTTCCCCCGGAGCCTTGGGCCGAGAGGGCGAAGCTCCAGACCCAGTCGCCGTCGAGACAGCTCGTCGACACCAGCACCTGGTCGATCGCGACGCTGAGGGGAGCGGACGGCGCCGGGGAGAAGCGGATTCCCAGGGTCTGCGGAGCCCCGTCGACGGTCAGGCTGC
>JBBYJM010000066.1:0-5144 GCA_043196275.1 Thermoplasmata archaeon | reverse complement strand
CCCCGAAGACCGCACGCGGAGGGATCGTCGCGGCGGGCGTGGCGATGCTGATCGCGGTCGTGGCCACGGCCGCGGCGTTCTTCTTCCCGGCCACCGCGAGCCTGCTCGGCCTCTCGGGGACGCCGGCGCTGGCGAACCTCGCCCTGATCGCCCTCGGCATCGCGATCGGCGGCGGCCTCGGCTACTACGCGGCCAAGAAGGTCCAGATGACCGCCATGCCCCAGATGGTCGCCGCCTACAACGGCATGGGCGGCGGGGCCGCCGCTGCGATCGCCGCGGTCGAGCTGCTCTCGGGGAGCGGCATCAACGGGCTCAGCGTCGCGGGGGCGGTCATCGGGAGCGTCTCGATCGCCGGGAGCCTGATCGCCTTCCTGAAGCTCCAGGGCTGGATGCGCCAGCGGCCGATCGTCTACCCGCTCCAGCAGCCGACGAACATCGCGGTCCTGATCGTCGGCGTCTTCTTCGGCATCCTCTCGGTCGCGATGAACCAGGGGATCTACCTCCTGCCGTTCTTTGTCCTCACCCTCCTCTTCGGCATCCTGCTCACGCTGCCGATCGGCGGCGCCGATATGCCGGTCGTGATCTCGCTCTTCAACGCCTTGACGGGGATCGCGGTCGCGATGGACGGCTTCTCCATCCAGAACTACGCGATGATCGTCGCCGGGATCCTGGTCGGTGCGGCCGGTACGCTGCTCACGGTCCTGATGGCCCGGGCGATGAACCGGTCGATCCCGAGCGTGCTCTTCGGCGCCTTCGGGGCGACCGAGGAGGTCGGCGGGTCGATCCAGGGGTCGCTCAAGCCGATCGAACCCGACGACGCCGCCTCGCTCCTCGCCTACGCGGGCCAGGTGGTGATCGCGCCCGGCTACGGCATGGCGGTCGCCCAGGCCCAGCAGAAGGTCAAGGAGCTGGTCGACGCCCTTGAGGCGAAGGGCGTGACGGTGAAGTTCGCCATCCACCCGGTGGCGGGCCGCATGCCGGGCCACATGAACGTCCTGCTCGCCGAAGCCGGGGTCTCCTACGACCACCTCTACGACCGCGACGAGATCAACCCCGAGTTCGCGACCACCGACGTGGTCCTGGTGATCGGGGCCAACGATGTGGTCAATCCGGCGGCCCACCGCCAGGGCAGCCCGCTCTTCGGCATGCCGATCCTCGATGTGGAGAATGCGAAGAACGTCCTGGTGATCAAGCGCGGTCAGGGCAAGGGGTTCGCGGGCATCGAGAACGACCTCTTCTACAAGGACAACTGCCGGATGCTCTACGGCGACGCCCAGGCTGTCGTCGGGAAGCTGATCCAGTCGCTCAAGACCGTCTGAGGCCCCTCCGGCCCGCCCCGGGCTCGGGCCGGACGGCGGTCGCCTTGAGGTAGAGGTACGACGCGACCCCGGGGCGCAGCCCCAGGGCGCGGACCGACGCTTCGGTGAGGAGTGCCCTAAGCCGGATGCCCCCGGTCCGGAACGTCACCTCGACCCGGCCGGCGCCGCGGGGCCGGAGACCGATTGCGGAGGCCCGCAGCACGTTCCGGGCGCTCGAGGGGAACCGTCCCGGGGCGACCAGCAGCGCGTCGGGGGCGATCCGGAGCCGCACCCGGCTCCCCGGCCGACCCCGGAAAGCGACCACGAGCCGGCATTGGCCCGGTAGCTCCACGACCGGGGGCTCTCCTCCCCGGTAGATCCCCGTGAGGCGGTTCCACCCCCCGGAGGGAGCGCGGGTCGGCTCGCCCCCAGCGGAGCGCAGGAGCCTCCGGCCGAATGCGGTGAGCCGGGTCCCTCCCGTCCCTCCGCCGCCCCGGGTCGACTGGGTGAGCGACCGGTTCCACCCCTTCTCCAGTCGGCGGATCCGGTAGACGCCCCGGTCCCGTCCGATCCCGATCCTCCGGCATGCCTCCACCAGGGTGCCCGCGTCAGCGAGGGCGCCGAGAAGCCGCCGGTCCACGGGGGTCAGCCAAGGCTTCGGGGACATCGCGGCCGACCTCTTCGCCCAGGGGATGGACCTCATCAGTATTCAACCTGACCCGGACGGGTTCGCCCACCGCGGGGAGGGGGCCGGATCCGTCCCACTCCCCGATCCACCGCACTCCGTGCGTCTCCACAACGAGGGTGCTCCGGCGACCGACGGTACGGACGGAGTGGACCCGGGCCATCGTATCGGGCCGGCCGGCCGCCTCCGGAGAGATCTCGAGCGCTCCAGCCGCAAAGGCCACCCCCTCCGGGCCGAGGCGGCCGGACAACTGGTGTCGGAGGGGGGAGTCGGCGGGCAGCCGGTCGACCTCCGCCGGGGTGGGGAGGTTGTCGAGCCCCTGGAACCGGGCGGCGAACCGGATCCGGGGACCGGTGAGGAACCGGTCGAGCGGTCCCTCGAACCGGGTCCGACCCCCGTCGAGGAGATGGACCCGGTCGGCGAGTCCCCAGACGGTCGGGGGCTCGTGGGCGACGAAGAGCACCGGGACCCCGTCGACCCGGACGATCGAGCGCAGCAGCGAGATCAGGTCCTCCCTCCCCTCGACATCGACCGCGGCCATCGGCTCGTCGAGCACGAGGAGCCGTGGCTCCGAGGCCAGGGCCCGTGCCAGGGCCACCCGCTGGCGTTCGCCCGAACTCAGGGTGGCAGGGTAGCGGGACTCGAGCCCCTTCAGACCGACGCGATCGATCCACTCCCGCGCCTCGCTCCGGGCCGAACCCCGGCCCCGGAGCTGGCCGGCATAGGCGACATTCGACTCGACCGTACGGTGGGGCAGAAGGCCGAGACCGGCGGGGACGTAGCCGATCCGGCGCGTCTCGGGAGGGTGGAGCGTGATCTCCTCCCCCTCGAGCCAGATCCGGCCGTGGCTCACGGGGGCGAGGCCCGCGACCGCCCGGAGCAGGGTGGTCTTTCCGGCCCCGTTCGGCCCGATCAGGGCCGAAGCCGACCGGGCCGGGAGGCGGCCCGAGATGGGGCCGAGCCGGAACCCCCCGACCGTCACCCGGAGACCGTCGAGGACCAGTCCTTCGCCGCTCACGCGCCCACCCCGCCCCGGTTCCAGGGGAGCCGGCCGTGCCGTTCGAGGATCCGGACCGCCACGAAGGCCGCCAGGGCGATCAGGAGCAGCAGGGCCGCCGCCGAGGCGGCGGCGCCCAGCGCCCCCTCCTGGTAGAGGTTGAAGATGTAGACCGGGGCCGGATTGGTGACCGGGCCGCTGTAGGGCGGCGAGGGGATCACGGTGTAGGCGAGGATGAGGAAGCCCCCGATCTCGCTGATCGAGCGGGCCCAGCTGAGCAGGGCTCCCGCAAGGATACCGCGGAGCGACAGCGGCAGGGTGACATCGAGGAAGGCGTCGGTCGACGTGGCCCCTAGGGTCCGGACCGCCTCCACGGTCGACCGGTCGACCGCAAGGAACGCCTGCTCGCTCGCCAGGACGGTGTAGGAGGCCCCGACATAGACCATCACGAGCACGACGCCCCAGATCGTGTCGAAGACGGTGAGGCCCGCCCGATCGAGGAGACCGCCCACGACCGTGCCCGGCATGACCCAGAGAAGGAGCGCGAGCCCGACCACGAGGTGGGGGACTAGGACCGGCAGGGTCACGGCGGAGCTGACCCAGGCCTTCCCGGGGAAGTTCCGCCGGGCCAAGAGGTAGCCGAGCGGGACCCCCAGGAGGACGATGACCGCGAGGGCGATCAGCGAGGCGAGGACCGTCACCTCGAGGGAGCTCCAGAACTCGGGGCTCCGGGCCTCGGTGAGGATCCCTCCAGGGGTCGCGAAAACGAATAGGGCGAGCAGCGGCAGCAAAAACAGGCCGATCAGGGAGGCCGAGAGGACCGCGGCGATCCCCGTCGGGAGGTCTTTGAGCCCCACGGCCGCTCAGCCGATCCCGGCCGCCAGAGGGGAGGGCAGGGGGACGGCGAGGGCACCCAGCGCGGACGGGAGCTGGGCATATTGGTCGGCCCAGGCGGGAGCGATGGGCGTGAAGCCGGCCGAGGCGAGGACCGTGCGGGTCGCCGGGGCGAGGAGGTACGCCACGAAGAGCTGACCCAGGGCCGGGTCGGGGGCCAACGTGGGAACGGTGACGGCGAAGAGGATCGGGCTCCCCGTCACCCGCTGGAGGCCGGTGGTGCCGGCGATCTCGGTTGCGGCCGTCGAGTACCGGGCGAGCCCGGTCTGGTTGATCGATCCCAGATCGACGGTCCACGGCAGGTTCACATAGCTCAGGTTCGAGGACAGGGCGTAGGAACGGTAGATCAGGAACGCGGAGACGGCTCCGGTCCGGATGAGCGCGGCCGCATCCGCTTCGGGAGCGATCCGTGTCGTCGCCGGGTTGGGGGTCGCCGGGCCCCCGACGGCGCCCCGGTAGAAGTGGGTGTAGAGCGTCGAGCCATTCGTCACGCCCGAGCCGTTGGTCCCCGCGAGCTCCTGCGTGAAGATCTCGGCATAGCCGAGCGGGTCGATCGAGGCGTTCGCGACGCCCAACAGGACCCCCGGGGCCTGGAGCCGGGCGGCCCAGTTGGTCGAATTGAGGCCGGCCAATGCCGAGACCGAGGGGTTGTAGACCAGGACCATGGGATCCGAAGCGAAGATCAGTTCCCAGGCCGCTCCCCGGGGCTCGAGGAGCTCGGGGATCAGGCGGTAGTCGGCGACGGCCGCGACGTCGTAGCGGGCCTGGAGGGCGCCGATCGATTTCAGCAGCGCGATGCTCCCCTCGAAGGTCTGGGCCGCGGCCGGGGCCCGGATTCCCGGGGTCTCCTGGGCGAAGGTGGCCCCCAGCCCCGGCAAAATAGGGGCGAGCGTGCCGGCGGCGCCCACCCACAGGGTCGACTCGGACGGGCCGGAACTCGGGGCGTACGCTCCCCGTACGTACCAGCCACCGACGCCGCCGGCGATCAGGACGACCAGGAGCGCCACCACCGTCGACAACCGCTGGGTCCGAGGAGACATAGATGTGGCAAATTCCCACATTATATAACCCGACCCCTCGGGGGCGCTGACGGGGTACCGGCTTGCGGGAGGAGTGTTCGGGGAGGTCCGATGGGGACGATGGTCTCCCGACCTCCCCGGGGATCCATCCCCATCGACCGACCTCTTCCGAGGTCGGCCCGCCCACTCAGGGCCGGAGCGCATCGACGGGACTGCGCCCGCCGTTCTTGGGCATGGAGCCGACCGCCCGG
>JBBYJM010000065.1:0-5144 GCA_043196275.1 Thermoplasmata archaeon | reverse complement strand
CCCCCTCGCGCGGGACGCCCTCCAGGAGGGGGCCGAGGCGCTGCTGCTCGAGGCGATCGTCCGGGGCGACCCGATCCCCGGACCGGCCCGCCTCGGGGTCGACCCCGAGGAGTACCTGCTGGGTCTCGGCGACGTGATCGGGGAGATCCGGCGGCTGGCCCTGACCGCGCTCGCCCAGGGGGCCTGGGACCGGGCCGACGATCAGCTCCGGCTCATGGAGCGGCTGTACCTCGATCTCATGCAGTTCGATACCACGCGGGCGATCGTCCAGTTGAAGCCGAAGCAGGATACGGCCCGGGCGCTGCTCGAGCGCACCCGGGGCGAGGTCGTCCTGGCCCGACTGTTCGGTCGGGCCTCGACGATCGCCCAGGGGGCCCGATGAGCGACCGGGTCCGCACGACGGTCGGGGTCATCGGCGGATCGGGCGTGAGCCGCCTCTTCGAAGGGGGACCCACCCGCTCCCACCGGGTGACCACCCCCTACGGGGCCCCCTCCGCCCCGATCGAGGAGGGGGAGGTCGGGGGGACCCGGGTCCTGTTCCTGCCCCGGCACGGTGTCGGCCACACGATCCCGCCGCACCGGGTGAACTACCGGGCGAACATCGATGCCCTGGTCGCCCTCGGCGCCCAGGCGATCGTCACGGTGAGCTCGGTCGGGTCGCTCCGCGAAGAGCTGCCGCCGGGAACGCTGGTGCTCCCCGATCAGTTCGTCGACTTCACCAAGCAGCGGCCGACGACCTTCTATGACGGCGGGCGGGTCTACCACGTCTCCCTCGCCGACCCGTTCTGCCCGGACCTCCTGGCCCGCGCGGTCGAGGTCGGCCGGGCGCAGGGTGTCGAGTTCGCCACCGGGCGGACGTACGTCTGCGTCGAGGGGCCGAGGTTCTCGACGCGGGCCGAGTCCCGGTTCTTCCGGGGCCTCGCCGACGTGATCGGGATGACCCTGGTGCCCGAGGTCACCCTTGCCCGGGAACGGGCGGTCTGCTACCTCTGCGTCGCGATGGTCACCGACTTTGACGTCTGGGCCGAACGGCCGGTCGAGGTCAACGAGATCCTCGAGCAGATGCACCGCAACGTCACGCGGATGCACGGCATCCTGGCCGAGCTCCTCCCGAAGATCACCTGCGGCCCGACCGCCTGCCGGTGTGCCCAAGCGCTCGACGTCGCCGGGGTCTGAGCGGGGCCGAGACGCCCCGCGTTACGCCGCCGGGCCGCGTCGGACCGTGATCGGAATCAGGTCGGCCGCGAACTCCAGCTCGGCGATCTCCACGGGGTCGACCAGGGTCGGCGGAGCGTCGATCAGGATCGGGGCCCCGAGGGAGATCTGCAGCGCCCGGGCCCCCAGAATGCGGGCCCGCTCGAACCGGGTGTACCGGACCTCGGCGGAAGCAGCCTTGGATTGCGGGTTCATCGGGCCTTCCATCGAGGCCGTAGGGGAAACGGCCATCAAGGCCGCTCCCACCCGGGGCATGCTATTTACCCTTTGCTGACGCGGAGCCGGACTCTGGAGTCCAGAAATTAGTTCCGTGCGGGAGCGGGAGGAGCGAGGACCTGGCCTGCCGTGGAAGCGGGGGTGGTCGGAGGGGCCCCGGGGCAGGGGGGCCATCTGGGCAGGCCCCTCCCGTGATGACCCTTATCCTCCGTGAAGTTGCGCGCGGAAACTCCCCACCACGGATTGGCGGGGCTTTGGGATGGAGCGAAAACCTAGGACAAGACCCCTCTCCGTTGATGGAGGTGGACTCGGCAGAATCCCGAAGCCGGTTGGGGGGCTGGATTAAAGAGGCTCCAGCGTTTGGCCTCCCGACTTGACCCAGGGGCTTTCCGGCCGGCCCCAAGGTGGGACGAAAGCACTCCGTGGATCCGACGCATCTGGTCAACAACCTCTGGGTACTCCTGGCCGGGCTCTTGGTCTTCATGATGACCATCGCCGTCGGATTCCTTGAAGTCGGAGAGTTGGGGGAGTCGTTCCACCAAAGCCTCCTCAAGACGATGCTCATCACGGGCATCGCCCTCGTCGTCATGGGCATCGTCGGGTTCAACACCGCATTCGCCCCCACGTGGCACGGCGTAATCGGGAACCCGGGATTCACCCCGGGACTGTTCCTCGGAGGGTTGTCCGCAGGTTCGGTCACATCGGTCTGGTGGTCGTCCGCCGGCCCGGACGGGCCCGGCCTCGCTACGGGGACCTACTTCCTCTTCGAGACGGCGTTCGCCGCGGTGACGCTCGCGCTCGTTGGCGTCGTCTTCCTCCGGAAGGTTAAGCTGGGCGTCATTGCCGCGTTCTCGGTCGTCTACTTCGTTCTCATCTGGAACCTCCCCGCCGCTTGGATCTGGAACCCGGGCGGCTGGCTGGCTCAGATGGGCATGGTCGATTTCGCGGGGGGGTTGGTGGTGCACGGTGCCGCGGGAGCCGCCGGCCTCGGGGTGATGCTGCAGATCTGGCTCGAGGAGAAGGCCCGGGGCGCCCGCGAGGCCCGCACGGTCCCCATTCGCCTGAGTCCCACCTGGTTCACCCTCGGCCTGCTGCTCCTGTGGATTGGCTGGTTCGGGTTCAATCCGGGAAGCGTCCTCCGGTTCAACGATGAGGCGGTGGTGGTCGTCCTGACAACGTTCCTCGCGGCCGGTACAGCGATGGTCTCGCTGCTCGCCTCGGTCTACATCGCACAGCGCGGGCCGATGGACCTGCTCACGTGCGGCAACGGCATCCTGATGGGGCTGATTGTCATCACTCCGCTCGCCGGGTTCGTTAGCCCCGCGAGCGCCATCATTCTCGGCGCTCTCGCCGGCCCGCTCTTCCTCGCCGGGGAGCGGCTGTTTGGGCGGTGGAAGTGGTTCTCGGACCCCATCGGCCTCCTGCCGGGTCACCTCCTCGGAGGGCTCTTCGGAGTCAGCATGATTGCATTCTTTGCCCAGACGGGATTCGCGGCCGGCTCGGGCTTCCCCTCGCTCCCGAACGGGCTCCTTTTCGGGGGCGGAGGCCCGGCCCTTCACCAGTTGGGAATCGAAGCGTTCGGAATCCTGGTGGTGATCCTCGCCGTGTTCTGCCTATCCTTTGTGACGTGCGCGCTGCTGTCCCTCGCCTTCGGCGGAATCCTCGTAAGGCCCTCCGTAGCCGACGCACCGTAGCCGGGACCATCACAGGCGCCTGAGGGCCCGCCGGACCGTCATCAATGCGACCGGCGGGCCGCCTCCCCGACGGACCTCCTTGAAGGAGGGAGGCCCACCCCCGGCGGTTGGGTCTCCGCGGACCTCTGATCGGGACCCGGCGCGGGCAGGAGAACCCCGTGGAGGCATCGCTAGCCCCGGGTCCTGTCCGACCCAGCCTTTATATCTCGGGCGAACCCCAATCCCTCTCGGAGTATATGTCGGCAGGTTCGGCGACTCCACGCAGCGTGCCTTCCCACACCGACCGCACCGATCGCACCAGCCGCCTCGGCGCCGCGCTCTGGATTCTGGGCGTGGTGCAGTTTGTCATCGGGATGGGAGTCACCCAGTACGGATGGGACCTCCTGAGGACCGGATCCACCCCCGTCTACAGCCTGCAGTTCAACTACATCAGCGACCTGGGCGCGGTGAACTGCGCTCCCTTCCACGGACTGATGGTCTGCTCCCCTTGGCACAATGTCTTCAACGTTTCGATCATCCTCCTGGGGCTCCTGCTGATCTTCGGCGTCCTGGCGCTCGCCCGCGCGATCCCGTCCGGCCCGGCGCGCGGTCTGGGAGTCATTCTCCTGCTCGTGGCCGGTATCGGAGCGATCGGAGTCGGATTGGCCCCGGAGGACGTCAATGGGACCGTCCACCTCATCTCGGCCCTGCTGGCCTTCAGCCTCGGAAACCTGGGAGCGATTACGGTCGGCTATGCCTTCTACTCCCGGGACCGCCGGACCGGCTGGCTGGTCTACTCCGTGCTCTCGGGGCTCCTCGGGCTCGTGGCGCTGGGCCTCTTTGTCGCCCAGATCTACGGACCCCTGGGTGTCGGGGGGATGGAGCGTCTGGTCGTGGCCCCCCTCTTCCTCTGGGCGGTGCTGGAAGGGATCCGGGTCCTCCGGCTCCCGCGATTCGCCCCGGTCCGCGTGCGGAGCCCGGCCTGAGATCGACGGGCCGACCCGGGGCCGCCGTCCCCCCGGCGGTGAACGGTCAGGGCCGCAGCCGGGTGGGCCGCGGAGGGTTGGCGGTCCGGTGCAGGCAGTCGACCTGCTCGTCGAGGACCGGTCCGAAATCCGCCGAGAGGAGATGGCCCGCCTTGACCCGCTTGGTCTCGAGGTACCGTCGGTTGTGGGGGTTCGGCCGGGCCTCGATCGGGATCCGTCCGTTGACCCGGATCCCCTGGGCGGTCAGGTCCCGGATCTTGTCCGGGTTGTTCGACATGAGCTCGATGCTCTCGACCGAGAGGGAGCGGAGCATGTGCGCGGCGATCCCGTAGTCGCGCTCGTCGGGCCGGAACCCGAGGGCCTGGTTCGCCTCGACGGTATCGTACCCCCACTCCTGGAGCTGGTAGGCCTTGATCTTGTTCTCCAGCCCGATCCCGCGCCCCTCCTGGCGGAGGTAGAGGAGGGCGCCCATCGGGCGGCGGGCGAGTTCCGTGAGCGCGAGTTCGAGCTGGTCGCGGCAGTCGCACCGCAGCGACCCGAAGGTGTCGCCCGTGAGACACTCGGAGTGGAGCCGGACCGGCACGTTCTCCTGGTGGGTGATGTCGCCCTTGACGAGGGCGGCGTGCTCCCGCTCCTCGAACGGGGCGTGGAAGGCGACGACCTGGAACTCCCCGAACCGGGTGGGGAGTTCGGCCACCGCCGAGACGCGCACGCACGGGTGGCCCTCCGGACACCGGTGGTCGAGGTCCCGGCGGAGGATCTCTTCAATGGTCGGTTTGGGGATGCCCACGGCTCCGGGAGGCTCCGACCCCTCTTATTCGTATCCGGGCGAGGTTCCGTGGCCTTCACCCCGCCCGGGCCGGGGCCGGGATCGGCGGAACCTCGCCCCACGGCAAAGCGTTAGACCTTCCGTCCGGCTCCCCCCCGGCGTGGCCGCGATCCGCTGGAAGTACACCTATCTCCTGCTGCGGCGGGTCTGGAAGATCCTGCTCGCCTACTCCGCCATCGTGATCGTCGCCTCCAGCGGCTTCTACCTCCTGGAGAACGGATCGAT
>JBBYJM010000064.1:0-5151 GCA_043196275.1 Thermoplasmata archaeon | reverse complement strand
ACCGAGCGGCATCCCGCCGGCTCGCCACCGCTCCGGGCGCCCCCTGAAGACGCTGAGCCAGCGGCTCAAGGGCAAAGACGGACGGTTCCGGTCCAACCTCTCCGGTAAGCGGGTCAACTTCTCGGCCCGGACGGTGATCAGCCCGGACCCGCTGCTGTCGATCAACGAGGTCGGGGTTCCGACCGAGATCGCCCGGGGACTCACCGTTCCCCTCGAAGTCACCGCCCACAACCTCGAGTTTGCGAAGGCGCTGGTCCGGCGCGGGCCGACGCCCCCGCCGACCGTCGAGGGTCGCTACCAGGCCGGGGTGAACTACGTCATCCGGGAGGACGGTCAGCGGATCAAGGTGATGGACAAGAATGCCGAGGCCTGCGTCGAGCTCGTCCAGCCCGGCTGCATCGTCGAGCGCCAGCTCCAGGACGGCGACGTCGTCCTCTTCAACCGGCAGCCGAGCCTCCACCGGATGAGCATGATGGCCCATTTCGTGCGGGTCCTGCCGCACAAGACGTTCCGGTTCAACCTCTGCGACTGCCCCCCCTACAACGCCGATTTCGACGGCGACGAGATGAACCTGCACGTCCTCCAGAGCCAGGAGGCCCGGGCCGAGGCCAAGGTGCTCATGAAGGTCCAGGAGCACATCCTCTCGCCCCGCTACGGCGGCCCGATCATCGGGATGCTCCACGACCACATCACTGCGGCGTTCCTCCTGACCTACCAGAACCCCCGGTTCACCCGTAGCGAGGTGACCTACCTGCTTTCGAAGCTGCCCTACGAGGTCCCGCCACCCGCCGGCACCGAGAAGGACGGGAGCCCGTACTGGCTCGGGAAGCAGCTGTTTTCCCTGACGCTCCCGAAGGACCTCAACCTCGAGTTCAGGGCCAACATCTGGAACCGGTGCACCTGCGCCCCGCTCCACTGCCCCCATGACGCCTGGGTCGTGATCCAGGACGGGGTCCTCAAGGCCGGGGCGATCGACAAGAAGGCGATCGCCTACGAGAAGGGCGCCGTCCTGGACGCGATCGCCCGGAACAACGGCATGGACCGGGCCCGCCAGTTCCTCGACGAGATGAGCCGCCTCTCGATCACCGCGATCAGCCTGACCGGGCTCTCGACGGGCATTGACGACGAGGACGTTCCCGAGGCGGCGCGCAAGGAGATCGCCGCCGGCCTCGAGGAGGTCCGTCAGCGGGTCAACGACCTCCTGGAACAGTACCGCAAGGGCGAACTCGAACAGATGCCCGGCCGCTCGCTCGCCGAGACGCTCGAAGTCATGGTGCGGCGCGAGCTCAGCAAGGCGAGGGATCAGGCGGGAGAGATCGCCGGCCGGTACCTGGGGATGGAGAACCCGGCGGTGATTCTCGCCAAGTCGGGGGCTCGGGGATCGATGCTCAACCTCACCCAGATGGCCGGCGCCGTCGGCCAGCAGTCGGTGCGCGGTGAGCGGCTGCTCCGGGGCTACTACAACCGGACCCTGCCGCACTTCGCCCGGGGCGATCTCGGCAGTGACGCCCGGGGGTTCGTGAACTCGAGCTACAAGCGTGGCCTCTCGCCGACGGAGTACTTCTTCCACTCGATGGGAGGGCGGGAGTCGCTCGTCGACACCGCCGTGCGGACCAGCCGGTCCGGGTACATGCAGCGTCGGCTCATCAACGCCCTCGAGGACCTCAAGGTCGCCGAGGACGGGACGGTGCGCAACACCGCCGGCACGATCATCGAGTTCAAGTACGGCGAGGACGGAATCGACCCCACCCGGTCGTTCCAGGGTGAACCGGTCTCGGTCGATGAGATCCTCGCGTCGGTGCTCGGCGACCGGGCCCACCCGGTCCTGGAGGCGGGCCCCGATGCCGTCGACGGCGCTCCGGTCGTCGGCGAGGAGGAGATGGATCTCCAGGCGGAGGCCCAGCTCGAAGAGGAGACCGAGGACGAGGAGCCCGAGGAGACCGGCAGCGAGGAAGGCCCCGAATTCGGAGGCGAGTAGTCATGCCCAGTGAAAAAAAGGAGACCCTGGAGAGCCTCAAGGCGCGGATCGCAGAGCTGGCCCGCAAGGAGGGCCAGCCCCTCCCGGAACCGGTGGTGGCCACTCTCGCGGGCCGGCTGCGCCGGCTCAAGCTGACCTCGAGCGAGGTCGGCCGGGTCGTCCAGGAGGTCGCCCGGAAGTTCCGGCGCGCCGAGGTCGATCCCTACGAGTCGGTGGGGATCCTGGCCGCCCAGTCGATCGGGGAGCCGGGGACCCAGATGACGCTGCGGACGTTCCACTACGCCGGTGTCGCCGAGATGAATGTCACGCTCGGGCTGCCGCGGCTGATCGAACTGGTCGACGCCCGGCGCGTGCCGTCGACCCCGATGATGACCGTCTATGTCGACCCGAAGGTGCGGAACGATCGGGAGGCGGTCCAGCGGATCGCGCTCCGGATCGAAGTCACCAATGTGCCCGACGTCGCGACCGTCGGCACGGTGGTCGAGGAGCTTAAGGTGGTCGTGGCCCCCCAGTCCGCGCTGATGCGCGCGCGGGGCGTCACGCGCGACGAGATGGAGCAGGCGCTGCGGGAGAGTCTCGACGTCCGGCTCTTTGAGATGCGCTCGGGCACCGGCTCCGGGGAGGGCCGCACCTTCGAGATCCGGGCCAAGGAGGCGGTCGCCGGGGCTGCGAAGACCAAGAAGGAGGAGTCGGTCGAGGAGATGCCCTTCAAGCAGCTGCTTCTCGCGAGCGAAGCGGCCAAATCGGTCCGGATCAAGGGGGTTCCCGGCATCAAGCGGGCGCTCATCAAGAAGGAGTCGGAGGAGTACGTGATCTACACCGAAGGGTCGAACCTGGACGGCGTCCTGTCGATCCCGGGGGTCGACGCCTCCCGGACGACGACCAACTCGGTCTTTGAGATCTACCGGGTGCTCGGGGTCGAAGCGGCCCGTGCGGCCCTGATCCTGGAGGCCAACCGGACCCTCGCCGAGCAGGGGCTGGGAGTCGATCTCCGCCACCTCATGCTCGTCTCCGATATGATGACCAACGAAGGGGATGTACGGGCGATCGGCCGCCACGGGATCTCCGGCAAGAAGACCAGCGTGCTCGCCCGGGCCGCCTTCGAGATCACTGCGGCCCACCTGCTCCGCGCGGCGATCATCGGGGAGGTCGACGAGCTCAAGGGGGTCGCCGAGAACATCATCGTCGGCCAGCCGATCACCCTGGGGACCGGCGCGGTCAACCTCATCTACCGGCCCGTGCGTTCGGGACCGACGGCGACGGAGGTGGCGTAGATGGATCTGGCCCATGCGCTCAAGGTGGCGCTCGAGACCGGGACGGTGCGGCTCGGCCTCAACGAGACCCGGGCCTCCGTTGAGGGGCAGAAGGCCCGGCTCCTGATCGTCTCGCGGACCTGCCCGGACGCCGAGCTCAACCGGGAGCGCCGGTTCCGGAACGTGCCCGTCTACCATTACGAAGGCACCGCCGTCGAGCTTGGACAGGCGTGCGGCCGGCCGTACCCCATCAGCGCCCTCGCGATCCTCGATCCGGGATCGAGCGCCATCCTGACCCTGGAGACGGCCTAAGGGCGGGCGGGCCGCCCCGGATGACCGACCTCACCTTCGACACCGAGACCCTGGGCTTCATCCGGCTCTTTGAGGAGCGGACCGGGGCCCGGGTAAAGGACTGCTTCGAGTCGGAAGGGAAGCTGGTCTATCTGGTGGAGCCCGGGGAGATCCCGAAGGCGGTGGGGCCCGGCGGGGTGCTCGTCGACCGGCTCAAGGGGCTGATGAAGAAGGAGATCCAGGTCGTGGAGTACTCCCCCGACCCCACACAGTTGGTGCTCAACACCTTCTACCTCTACCATCCGGTCGCGGTCCGGCTCGAGCCGAAGGGCCGCGGTCAGCACGCGACAGTCTCTGTCGATCCGGCCTGGAAGGCCCGGGCGATCGGCACCTCCGGAAAGAACCTCAAGATCGCCCGGTCGATCCTCCTCCGCCACACCGACATCGTCTCGGTCAGCGTCGCGTGAGCGGCTCCGACTTGACCCATCGGCCGGTCCTCGCCGTCGTCTTCGATCTCGACGGGACCCTCGTCGACAGCCTGGCCTTCTGCGTCTCGGCGATCGCCGAAGCCGGCCGACGGACGACCGGCCGACCGGTCTCCGAGGCCGAAGTCCGGGCCCGGTTCGGCCCGTCCGAATCCGGCGTGATCCGTTCGTTGGTGGGGGCGGCCGACCACGCGGCCGCCTACGGGTGCTTCTGGGAGATCTACCGGACCCACCACGCCCGTCGGGTCTCGGTCTTCGACGGGGTCCCCCAGCTCCTCCGGGGGTTGCGTCAGCGGGGCCTCCCACTGGCGCTGGTGACCGGCAAGGGCGAGGAGACCGCCCGATGGACCCTGGAGGCGACCGGCCTCGGGGCCCAGGTGGGCCCGGTTTTCGTCGGGGGTCTGGAGGGAGGATTGAAGCGGGAGAACCTCGGTCGAGCGGTGGCCCGTCTCGGCGTCGCTCCCCCGGAGGCAGCCTACGTGGCGGACCAGCCGTCGGATATGATCCATGCGCGGGAGGCCGGCCTCCGACCGGTGGGTGCCGGCTGGGCTCCGGGGGCCGACCGGGCCGGGATGGCCCTCCAGGGCGCCGAGATCATACTGCGCGCCCCGAGGGAGCTGCTCCGGTGGGTCGACGGGCAGGCCGAGCGGGCGGCTCCGAATCCGACCGCCCCTTCGGGGGAGCGCGAAACCCGTCAACACCCGAGCGACCCGGTCAAGGTTAATTCGGGTGGGCCACCTACCTCCGGGGAGGGTCATGGCGCTTCGTCGGCCCCGGATCACCACCATCTTCTTCGACCTCGGGGGCACCCTGGTGGATGAGCGGGACTTCGGTCGGTGGAGCGATGCGGCGGCCCGACTCCGTCTGGATGCGCCGGTAGAGGAGATCTCGCGCGCCTTCGCCGAAGTCGAAGGGCTCGCCGACCGGCAACCGCACATGGGTGTCCATGAGTTCTGGAGGGAAACACTCTCCCGGGCGACCGGGGTTGCGCTCCCTCCCGGCGTCGCCGAGCGGTTCTGCGCAACCCTCCGCGAAGGGCCGTGTGCCTATCCGCTCTTCTCCGACGTCCGCCGATGCCTGGACATCCTGACCCGGCAGCGGCGCCGCCTCGGGATCATCTCCAATTCGGAGAGTTCCGATCGGG
>JBBYJM010000063.1:0-5156 GCA_043196275.1 Thermoplasmata archaeon | reverse complement strand
TGGGCGGTCGTATATGAGAACGCAGAGGGGGAGCCGCCCGACTGCCGCCAGGCCTCCCGGTCTTGGGCCTCCCGGGGCGGTTGGGCGATGCTGCGCCGGCGCCAGCCGATCGCGATGACGGTCGAGGCGAGAGCCAGGGTGACCAGCGCCAGCGCGATCAACTGCCAGGCCGAGGAGAGGGTCGCAAGGGGGTTGACGGCGAGGTCGGCGTACAGCAACAGGAATCCCAGCCCATAGTAGCCGGCGGCCAACCCCCGTTGGAACCTCGGGTTGGGGGTCAGAGCCCCCGCGAGGTAGGCGGCGAGCGCGAAGACGAGGGAGAGGATGCCGACCCAGAAGAGCGCCCAGAACGGCTGCGCCTTGAGGAAGAGGTAGACGCCGCCGAGAAAGAGACCCCCGATGACCACGAAGAGACCGAAGGTGATCCAGCCGGTGGTGCTCGAAGGCGACGGGGCTCGGGGGGAAGCGGTCATGACACTCCCCGATTCAAGGCCCGAGCGACTATAAGACGGTACGGCCGGGGCGGAGTTCAGAGCCGGGGTTCGTCGTCGTGGGGGTCGGCCCTCGGACGCGGGGGTCGTTCCGGCTTCGCGGGCGAGGGAGTGGCGGTCGCCTCCGGGGCCGACGCAGCGGCTTTGCCGCCCCGCGGGGATGTCGGCCGGGCGCCCGACGATGGGGGGGCTTGAGCCTCCGGTGCCTGTCGGGGTCGAGGGTTCGACTCCCGCGGGGGCGGGACCGGAGCGCCGGGGGACCGCCGAGGCGAGACCGCGGGCCGGTCGGGAGCGGAGGATTCGGTTGGGGCCGCAGGAGGCTTGGACTTCGAGGCCGAAGGCCGGGGAGGCGACGCGGGCGTCGAAGCGGGGGTGCCCAAACGAGGCCGCGGAAGGATCACCCGCGCCCCGCACTTCGGGCAGGTTCCGAAATGCGCGGCGCAATGGGCGCAGATCGGGGCGCCACAGGAGTGCATCGCAGTCGCGACCCCCCCGCAACCGAGGCACCGGGCCGAGATGCCGGAGCGGGGAGCGGGACGGACGGTCGCCGGGACGGCCGGCGAAGGCTCGAGGGGGGGTGCCGGGGCATTTTCGGGAGCAAAGAACCGATCGCCATCGTCCGAAGCGGTGGCCGGCCCGCCCTGGAATTCGGGCGAGTAGCGGCCCAGGTCGAGGGCGGGAAGGGCCGAATGGCTCGTCGAACCGGTTTGTTCCACGCGCTGGAGGACCCGGGCCACATAGAGCCCGATCCCGAGGTGGCCGACCAGCCCGAAGAGCGTCCGCTGCTCCGCAGGCAACTGGAGGGCTTTGCGGACGAGCGGCTCAATCGGCGACGGGGGTGGGGGGGGATCGGAACCCAGGTCGATCTCCAGAACGGCCTTCACATACCCGAACAGCCGCTGCATCTCGGAGAGCTTCGTTCCCGGGGGCGACAGCACCGCAATATCGGCGAGCGTCAGGCCTCGGCGCTCGACTCCGGCGGGACGTCGCTCGAGAGCCGCGACGATCAGCTGGAAGGAGGCCCGCTCGAGGGCGGCCCACTCGGCCGGCGCGAGCGAACGGAGATCGACGGTCGGGACCCGGCCGAGGTACTCCATCACCGCGTCTAGGGTGTCGAGGGGGACCTGGAGCTGGACCAAAAGGTCGTTGCGGGTGACCGGACGCCCCAGCTTGGCTTCCAGGAGGGCCGCCTCCCGCGCCAGGGATTCGACCCGCTCGTCGCGCAACTGGCTTTCGGCGGCGCGGGTACCGTCCCGGGCCGCCTCGCTCGCCGGGTCGAGCTGCTTCGCCCGGTCGAAGCACCGGATCGCGTCGGCCGCCCGGCGCTCCGCGAGCAGGGCCGTACCGAGCGCAACCCAAACGCTGGCCCGGTCGGGAGCGGCCTCGGAAGCGCTGGTCAGGAAGGCCAGCGCCTCGGCCCCTCGGCCGAGCTTCTGCGCCGCGGTCGCGGCCCGGATGAGCCACTCGACGTTCTTCGGCTCCCCTTTGAGGGCCCGGGCGTAGGCCCGACCCGCGGTCGCCCAGTCCTCCCGGGCGAAGGCGAGGTCGCCCCGCCGCCCCCACAAGGACGCTCCCTCCGGAAACACCCCCAGCCCGGACTCAATGATCGCCACCGCCGCATCCGGGTGGCCGAGTCCGCTCTCGGCTTCGGCCTGGAGCAGGTAGAGGGTCTCGCTCGACGATCCCGGGGCGATCTGGGTCTTCAGGAACTCGAGAGCCTCCGCCGCGCGCCCCTCGTCAAGCAGGCTGCGCGCCACCCCCTCCCGCGCGGGGACCGACTGGGGATCATGCGTCAGCCAGGCGGTGTACGCCGCCCGGGCCTCCGCCGGTCGTTCGAGCGCGTTGAGAATTTCGGCCCGCAGCGCCCAGCCGTCCGTGGATCCCTCGCCGACCGACCCTTCCTCGAGCGCGATCAACGCCAGATCGGGCCGGCCCGCGCGCAGGCGGGCCCGGGCAAGCCGGAGCGCCGCTTGGGCCTTGAGCGAGGGGTCGATTCGGGTGGCCTCCTCCAGCGCGGCCTGGGCCTCCTCGGCCCGACCGAGCCCCAGGGCCAGTTCGCCCTTGAGGAGCAGGATCTGGGCCCACTCGGGTCCCGGAGGCGAGGGCGCCGAGAGCGACGCCAACTCTTCCAGGGCCTCGGCGGCTTGACCCGAGTCGGCGCGCCGCCGGGCGAGTTCGACCAGGGTGGCCCGGTCGGCCGGGTCGAGTCGGCGGAGGGCGGTAAGTGAGTAGATCAACTCCTCCGTCCGGTCCAGCGCTCGGGCGGCGTCCGCGCGCAACCGCCAGGCCCGTAGGAGGCTGCTGTCCTCATGGAGGAGATCGTCGGCGGTCGCCATGGCCGCGGCGGCCTGGCCGGAGAGCAGCAGGGCTTCACCGAGCGAGATCCGTCCCGTCCGGTCGTGCGGAGCGAGGGCGAGCCCTTCCCGGTAGGCTGCGATCGCATCGACATAGGCTCCCTGCGCCCGCAGGGCATCGCCGATCGCCCAGCGGGTGCGGGGATCCCCCTCGGCCGCCTGGACCGCCCGGCGGAAAACCGCCATCGCCTCGACCCGACGTCCCTCCTCCAGCAGCAGCTCGCCCTTGCGGCGCAGGTAGAGGGGGTTGGCGGGCTCGTTCGCGAGGAGGGGCTCCAGGAGGTCGAGCGCGGCCCCGGTCCGGTGAAGGTGGCCGAGCGCTTCGATCTCCGCCCAGACGACCTGCGGATCGGCCTCGCCGGCACGGATCTTGGGGCCCAGCCACTCATCGACCTCAGCCCACGCCGACGCCGCCAGCAGCACCCGGGCGAACTCCGCCGTGATCCCCGTTAACTCCCCGGCTCGGGGAAGGCGGACGAGCTCGCGGTATCGATCCAACGCCTCGGCGTCCCGGTGGAGGAGACGGTCCAGTCGGGCGACCTCCCGAAGCGACTCCGGGGTCGGGGTCTGGAGCGTGTGGACGCGGCCCCAGGAGGCCAAGGCGGTCTCCGCCCATTCGGTCTGTTCCCGGCTGCCCGGGGCCGCCTCCTGGGCCCGGCGGGCGTAGCAGCGGGCCCGGGCTTCGGCGACCTCGGGCCGTTCGGGAAAGTGATCGTACATCCAGTCGACGGTCGGGACCGCTTCTGCGGGATCGCCCTCCGGGTCGATGAGCTGAAGGCTTTCCTCCCGCAGCGCGGGATCCTCCGGATGTGCGGCCAAGAGTCGGGCGCAATCTTGGCGGGCCCGGTCGAGGGCGCCGGCTTGACGGAGGGCCCGGACCTCGGCGGCCGACGAAGCGGCGGGAAGTGCGGCCAACCGATCGGTGAACAGGGTGACGAGCTCCGAGGCGCCGGCCTCTCGAGCGAGCGCCAGCCCCCGGGCGAGCGGCTCCGCCGCAGGAGCGGTCGTGGCCACGGCCCGGTACGCTTCCAGCGCCCCGGCTCGGTCGCCGTTGGCCTCCCGGTCGGCGGCCAACAGCCGCCAGGTCGGTGCGTGAGCCGGGTCGAGCGCAAGGCGCGCCTGGGCGGCGCAGATCCGCTCGACCCGATCCGGTCCGACGCTCGCGGCCCGGATCCAGGCATCGAGGTTGGCGAGGTTGCGGGGGGAGAGATCGGCGATCCGGTGCCGCAGGCGGACCGTCAGTTCGGGGTGGGAGGGCTCCCATTCGCCGGCCCAGCGCTCGAGCTCCGGGAGTTCGTCCGCGGAGGCTCCGGGAAACAGACGGATCGTCTCTGCGATGGCCGCATCGGTCCGACCGGCCGCCCGGTCGACCGCGACGCATCGCCACGCCGCCGCCCGTCCGAGGGGTCCTCCCGACTGGCGCAGCTGCTCGAGGCCTTGCATCGCGCCGTCCGGGTCGTTCATCTCGAGGGACAGCTCCGACCGAAGGAGCGTGATCTCCGGCGCCCGGCCATCGGCGGGGGCCCAGCCATCCAGACGATCGCGGAGTTCCGGCGTCGGGCAACGGCCCCGTGCCGCCGACACCAGTGCCCGGACGGCCGCCGGAAAACCGGGGCAACAGCGGAGGGCCGCCTCGGGGAATCGGGGCTCTTCGGGGTCGACCGACGCGCAGTGCATCCAGGCTTCGGCCGCCGCGGCGCCGCCCTGAAGCTTCTCGACCAGCAGAGCCTGGACGACCCGCAAGGGAAGCGCCCGCGGGTATCCCCGAAGAGCTTCGGTCACGGTCGGCAGGAGGGTTGAGGGATCGGCCCCGCGCTCCAGCCGCAGCTCCGCCCACCGGGCGGTCGGCACCGGGGTGCCGGGGGCCTCGGCGAGGGCGAGTGCGGCGGCCCGTTCGGCCGCCTCGAGGTCGCCGAGTTCCTGCAAGCGTCGGCTCCAGCGATCGAGCAGATCGAGTCGGTGCGCGCCGGAAGGAACGACCGAGGCGGAAGGCGGGGGGGGCCAACTGTCGAGGAGGAGCTTGGACGCCCCCAGGAAGTCGGCCCCGGAGCCGGCCGGTGGGGTGTCGAGGAGCCGGGCGAGGGTCGACCATCGATCGGAAGGTTCGGTGCCGGTCGAGGAGACGGTCATCCCGAGAGGGGAACCACGGGCCTCGGTTAAATAGATTCGGCGGAACCGGCAACGCACCCTCCGTCGACCCGCCGACGCTTATCCGCAGCCGAGGGCTACCTGAGGCCGTGCCGACCTCCCCGGCCCGACACCGCCCTCGCAAATCGATCTTCGATCCGGTACACGGCCCCATCCACTTCGA